>SKUL01000009.1 GCA_007129985.1 Flavobacteriales bacterium | reverse complement strand
GCTCTCTGTTGAGCACCTGGTTGCCGTCAATGTAGCCTATTACCTCGCCGGAATTCAGGCGAATCTCACCATTATCAATAGTAGCTACGGCGTTTGAGCCGCCAAACATTACCTGCGCCTGAGCTGATGTAAGCATCGATGCATAGAAACCGAGCACAATGACAAAGACTAATTTCATTTTTTCAGAGTTTTTGTAAGCAGCGGCATTTACCATGCCATACCAAGAGAGTGCAATGTACCAAATGCCGGAGCAACCGGCAAATCACACAAAATACCAAACTGATGTAACGAACCAACTAAAGTATGGAGCACAATTTCCCAAACAAAGTCATACAGCAATTTAGTTCAATGACGCCACACAACATATAAGCGCTATGCCTTTCTGCCAATAGCAAACAGGTTAATCCCGGTTTGCTCAAAACGAATTTGCTCACATTTCGAATTGAATGCCGATTCGAGAAAAAGCCGATGCATATCCTCTTCTGTTCGGTGAATGAGCTTCCAATCCAGAACGTAATCCATCAATGCACGCGTTTCATTGGCAGGGTGAAAATTCCCAAGAATTACACGACCTCCTTTTTTCAGTTTTCCGTGAATGAAGTTGAGCAGATTAACAACAAACTTATCGTTAAAATAGTCGATTAATCCTATTGAATAAATAATATCCTGCGGTGCGAGGTTGAGCTCACTTCTACCCAATGCCAGATAGACCAGATTTGCGTTGGTAAGCTTCAGGCAGTTCTTCAGGCGAGGAGTGGTGCGGGCAGAAATATGAGCAAGTGCCTCAAAATCGATATCCACACATGTGCACTGGAGTTGGTCAGGATCATTCATGTTGGCATAAACATCAAACAGCTCCGCAGCAGGGCCACAGGCCAGGCTGGTAACTCTTGTTAACTCACCGTTGCGTTCTTTCAGTGTAGCGGTAATTTCTTCTACCATCAGTCCACGTCTGTTCTGTACCGCTTTGCCGGCCGACTGATCGAGAAAACATTGATCCAACAATTCACCCAAACGGCCAGAACCTGCAGGGCTGTTCTTGTAAATCTGATCGATTGTAAGGTAATCTCCGGCGTAACCGCGGGGCTTTGCGTACATTCTATCACCTAATTCCGACAATGTGAGATACGGCAACATGGCTTGTTGCACCCTGGCACCGATATGCGCCCGTTGGCTCAAGTTAAGTGTGCTTTTATCACCAATGAGTTGATTAAGCTCAGTTACAAAATTCGAGAAACCTTCTCTCAACTTCAGTGCTGTTAACTGTTTTACCCCATTGTCCGACTTGATGGCTTCCTGATCGGCATGAAAAAACCCCTCTTGTAACGCATTGATCATTTGATAAATTCGTGATTCGCTATCACTGCAAATTTCTGTATCCGCGGATTTCGATTGCAGTGATTGAACCAATGCGTTTGCTTTGCGAAGTCTGGTGGCCAGTGTTACTGCAAATGCTTTGTAAAAGGTTGATTTGGCACGCTCATCTGTGTCGAGATGTTGGCGCAATACCTCAGCAGGTAATACGAGTAGCATGGTGTTTTCACGTGCACGCACATCTGCCGACGCCATTTGTCCGTCAATAAAGCTAACCTCTGAAAAACATTCTCCGGGTCCGAGCAGGGTAACCTCCTGGTGGGAACCCGGTAGTTTAACCTCCATTAAACCGTGAAGCACCACGTACATAGCACCTGGTCGCTCGCCAGCCTTTACAATTAGCTCACCTTGAATAAGCTGTTGCTCAAAGGCATTGCTCAACACCCACCCAATATCTTCTTTTTGTAGTTCACCGAAAAAAGTAAGGGCTGAAAAAACCTGTTGCTGATTCATTTGTATACATTCTTTCGCGACAAAAATAGCATTACCGCCGCGTAGTCGTAACGCATCTGTAATTAAAACATAAGCAGTCGACTATGAATGTTTTCCTCAAAAGGCAAGTCATTTTGGTTGTACCACTCAAAGAACCGAAAAAAGCCCGCTTCATTGTCGTTTTTGAAAGTTTCATAAGTCTCAGGGTCACCGCTTCGGAGCAGAAAGTAATTGTAGTATTGAAAAAGCCCCTGCTCCATCAGCCGCGCGTGAAAAGGGAACAGCACAAAGGGGTAGTCTTCCTGTTTGTTTTCCTCGCCCAGCATCCAGTGTTCAATAAAAGCTGTGCGCAGTTGATGGATTCCTTCAAGGTCAATTTTACCATCGTCATCGTAGTGAATGCTTCCGATGGCCATAGAGAGCGAAACCACGCCTTCAAAGGGCAAACGGAAGAGTTTTGCCATTTCCTCGGCACTTGATTTTTTCAGGTCTTTGAGGTCGTCTAATGTCAGGTTGATGGTAAAGCCCCTCTGGGTTAGATTGAGGGTTTGAGCGGTGTCACCCTTTGTTTCGTGCACGTCATTGTACACCTCGAAAAGCAACGCGCTGATTTCATCCACCCGCGGTGTGTTGAACTCAAGGTTCAAAAAAATCTCTCCATAAAGGAGCGCCCAAATGCGCTCAGAAGTGTCATTAAAAAATTTGGTTGCCCAGTAGTAATTGGATGAGTGTGTGGGGTCAGCTGCGATGCCTTGCTCCCAGTAAAACAGCGCTTGTTCAAAGTTGGCGTCTAGTTTTTCTACGATACCCAACTCCAGATAGAGGCTGCCTGCGTTGGGGAATTTTTTTAGTCCCTTGTGATAGGTTTTACGCGCTTTGTCGCGGTTGCCCATAAGGCTATAAGTATTGCCCAGCATTTTATACTGAAGTGGGTCGGAGCCATCGCGACGCTGGACTTTTCTAAGGATTTTTTCGGCTTGCGGATAATCCTCCATGATGTAGTAGGCCAAACCTATTTCATAGTCGTACAGCCACTTATTGAAAAGCTTTTTAGCGTCTTCCAGCAATTCGATGGCGCGTACAGGCTCACCGTCTTCCATCAGGGCAATGGCCATCCGGGCCAGCGAATCGGCCTGCATTTCACGCTCACTTTGTGCCTTTGAGCCCTTTGCAACAAGGAATAGGCAAACGAGTATGGCGAAGTAGAACCGCTGCATGTCTGCAAGGTACGAAATTGAGGGGAAAACCCTCTCATTAAGTCATTATTGAAAAGTGGTGAAATACAGCAGCGCGAGCTAATGCCCTATGTACACGGTGATGTTGGGGTCAGTTACCATCGGGCGCGTTCTCCTCTGGCCTTCAAAATCCCAATCGTGATGGGTGTAAAGTGCAATATTTTCAGGCAATGGCACTCCGGTTTGCGGGTCATAGGTTACCCAATTATCCTCGCTGGGGTAATATACCTCGAGCAGGTAGTGCGGGGTGAGGTTCAACCCCATAAAGGTGCGAACTGTGCGGCAAGGCACACCCAGGTGGCGGAGAATAGCGGCCGGCAAATGGGTGAAGCCAATGCAATTAGCCACCCTGCTTTCATAGGCATCTGTGGCAGCAGGTAGCGCCGAGGGGTCTCCCCAGGAGAGTCGTCCGCCCGTGTAGCGAATGACCCGCCAAACCAGCTCGTGTTGCAGATTTACAGGTGCCAGATTAAGGAGCGAGTCGGCAAGGTTGACAATGGTTGGATGGCTGCTGTTGATGTAGCGCGATGGTTGTGTGTAAAGCGCAAGCTGATCGGGCACAGATGCAAGGGGATAAGAATCACCGGGCTTTGGAAGCCGGCTTTTTACCTCAATTCTGAAGTGAAGTACGGCAGTGCTTTCACGCTCAACATTCAGCCTGTAATTGAGCGATTGGTGGCTATTGAAATCCATCAGCGAATCGGCGTGTTCAATCACAAAATGGCGTTTTATCCAGGTTGGCTCATTTGTCCGAGAGTGGTCAAAAAAATTCGGCTGGGCCAGCAAAACAGACGGGATGCTCAAAAACACCACCACTGCAAGGCAATGACGCAGCGACAAAATCATGCTTGTATTCAGTTGGTTAATCCACATCTCTCACACATCGAATTGAGTTTCCGGAAGTTTTTTGTGTACTCACAGTTGTAATCGCGCCCTGCGGGGCAATTGAATAGTAGAAGTAGTATGAATCATCCGAGGAATGCGGTGTGGAAGTCCAGTAGTGACTGGCGCGCCCCTGACCAATGGTTCCACTCCAGAGGTTTCTGAATCCGGCAAAAACGGGCACAAAACCCACGTCCGAATCAAGCAGCACCTCGCCGGCCGTATTCTGACCGCCCACCGCCCGTAGCATCAGCACCCAGTCGCGACTGGTCGGCACGCGCCACCCCGTCGGACAAACCCCTCGCTCATCTTCTACTGCAAAGGCGTTGTAAAAGAGGCCGTACTCTTCGTCGTGTGATGTGTCGTTTTCGTAACTCGACACTGCCCCCGATGTGGCATCACGCCAATCTTCGGCGTCGGCCAGTTCTGGAATGGGTTCACCGTTGTTATATACCCGCGTACGCAGATTTTGTACAAACCACTCCAGTTTGTCAATAATCAGGGTTCGGTATTGGTTGCCTGACGCATCTGTTGCGCCACCTCCATTACGTATTTCGTAGCGCTCTCTGAAATTAACGGCCTTGTTCGTTGCTTTTTGGCCGCCGGACTCATCCTTGATACAGCGCACGGAGTGCCCCAATGTTTTGCTGCCGTAGCCAATTTGAAAGGAGCGGTTATCGTATTCCGGAATGAACCAGATACTGGCGCGGGCACCTGTTGAGCGGTCGCTCGTGCCTTCGTCCTGCGACCACCAACTGCCCATTTCACCAAAATGAGAATAGCTGCCATCAAGATTCCTGTAGCCCCCTGCAAGGGCTTCAAATCCCGACCAACCGGTTTCAACCGAGTCCGGATATTTCCAAAACCCATCGTGATTGCTCTTTACCGCGTTGAACGTTTCTCTGCTTCCGCCAAAGTGATTGATAAGCCCTCTCCACTCCGTCTCCGTGGGTACACGCCAACCGCAGGGGCAAATATTGCGCGCATCCGATGCAGCAAACCAGTTGTACAATTTACCGTAGTACTGGTTTATTTCTGCGCGTGACTCATGGATATCCCTGGCCCGCGTGCTGCCGCCGTAGTACGCCCATGCTGCAACCCCAAGGTCTCCCCAGGGCTGTTCTTCCGGCCTGCTTCTAAAGGAATTCATACCGCCCCTGGGCACAAAGAGTATGGAATCGCCATTGCAGAACACCGAACTCCGAAGATTCTCAGCCATCCACTCTTTACCGGCAAGCACAACCGTTTTATATTGGTTTCCTTCGGCATCCTGCACCATTCCGAAAACCGGGGCATTTTGGGTCACAGAGTTGTCATTTGCAGGTTGCTGACTATACACAGCGAACGAGCATATTGAAAGCAGAATGATTAAACCATGTGTTTTCATACAGTGGTTGATGAGCTGCAGATGCATGCCGTGCCACGGGAAACACAAGCCCTCTGCAATTTTCCTGATACGGCCACGAATATAGGGAAATCGGGCATGTTGAGGATGATTCGAGTGCCTGCTCAGTGCAAATTCCTGTTAACCATGTTCCTTGAGTTGTCAAAACATACCTGCCTGTTTTTGGAGACTGATTTTGAGCCTTTGATTACAATCATCAATCGTGGCTTCATTGGTAAAATGTTCCAATCGCCCCATCGTCTAATCGGCTCATTTTTTCACCTTCTCAACGCGGACGGCTCCCTTGGGGGACGCCATCCGGTTGGCTGTAATTATCACATCATCTAATCATCAAATCACCTAATTGCTCTGGCCCATCGTCTCATCACCCTATCACCCATTTCCCACCCTGTTCATCCCAACTTGTTAAAAAACAGGACGAAAAACTTGCATATTTGAAAACTTTGTTTACCTTCATGCCCACCAACTACACCCAATGACCCATGAACAGCAATATACAAGCTACGGGCTACGGGCTACGGGCTACGGGCTACGGGCTACGGGCTACGGGCTACGGGCTACGGGCTACGGGCTACGCTCAGTAGC
>SKUL01000234.1 GCA_007129985.1 Flavobacteriales bacterium | reverse complement strand
GAACCTCCTCCGCAACTGCCAATTTGTTCTCACTGACAGCGGCGGATTGCAAAAAGAAGCCTACTTCCTCGGTAAGTATTGCATCACCTTGCGCGATGAAACGGAGTGGACCGAACTGGTGAGCGGTGGCTACAACCAACTGGCAGGCGCCAATAAGCAGCGCATTATGGAAGCGGTAAAAAATATACCGTCGGAAAAAGGCGGATTCAACGAAGGCTGGTACGGACAGGGAAACGCAGGTGAGAAAATTGTGAACGCCCTCTTGGGCTAAACCACATCAAGCGGCCGAAAAGATGGCCAGCAGCTTTTTAAGTTCCTCAATTTTGGCTTCCTCGCCAGCGTGCTGATAGGCAAAGATGAGGTTGTGGATACACCGAACCATCATCACGCTGTTGTCGCAAGGCATGAAGTACTCCGGTTTGGGCTCCAGTTTTTGACGCTTGAGGAAACGCACAATTTCGGCTCTGTTCAGCAGCGTGCCCTTGCTGAAAGCGTCCATATAGAAGAGGACTTTCCGCTCTTTGTTGGCGGTGTCGGTTTCGCGGTAAATGTTGAAGCGGTCTTCGTAGGCCAGAATAAAATGGTGAGGCAGGTTAACACCGAAAATGGGCACGTCGAGGCTCTCCGCCAGAATGATGTAGAGCATACTTAAAGACAAAGGGTTGCCTCGTTTCGACTCAAGCACATGACTCAGGTAGGAATTCTGCGGGGCGTGGTAATTTTTCTTGTTCCCTTTGAATCCGTGCACGTTAAAGATGATTTCGTTCATCACGCGTACCTGCTCAAAAGAGGTGAGGTTGTCGTTTAGTTCCAGCCAAATATCCTGACGAATGCGTGCAATGGTTTCGCGGATTTCGGTTTCGTCCAGCTCAGGATATTGGTAGCGGTTGATGATGAGCGCCCCTTCCAGCAAACTTTCAGCGCCGCTTTCATGCCAGTCCTTCAGACTCTGCTCTACCGATGAAAATTGAATTTCGTGGATGATATCTTCGATGCGTCGCTGAAACACATCGCCGGGCTCCTGGTCTTCCCAGAAAAGCTCCAGTTTGGGTATCACCGAAGCGCCGAGTGAAACGATCTGATCGCGAACCTGGGTGTAGATTTGATCGTCGGGGTCGTCAATCAGGTTGAGCAGGGCATCTATCTCTTCGGGCTTGAGCGGCGAACCTTCATTCATAGTACGAATGTACAACGTGGCAGAGCACAACCTGTTCACCCGCGGTGCCCCTTTTTCAATAGCCCGATGTTAATCGCTCCAATACCACACGTATCATTCTGTCCACCGCAGCGTGGTAATCACGGCTGAATTCCATGCGCATACGATTGGCGATAATAGTGCAAACCGTGGCCGTTTGGTGCCCGAGCATGCCGCCCAGGCCGTACAAAGCTGAGGTCTCCATTTCGAAGTTGGTTACACGAAATCCGCGGTGCTTAAAGCTGCTCAGTTGTTCGTTGAGATTGGGCAGGCGAGTAGGTAGGCGGAGCATTCGTCCTTGTGGACCGTAAAACCCGCATGCTGTGGCGGTGATACCATGGTTCATTTCGGGGCCGTCAATGCGCTCAAAGAGTTTTTTGCCTGCCGCAACCATATAAGGAGAGCCCATGTCCTGCGGCCAGTTCGTGTGTTGAAAAAATGCATCCCGCAGCTCAAGTTCTTCTTTTTCAAACTCACACTGGTAGTAATTCAGCACCTGATCCAATCCGAGTCCGTGGGTGGACAACAGAAACTCATCCACACCTAAATCCTGTTGAAGCGCACCGGATGTACCGAGACGGACAATATTCAAGGAAGTGTGCTCCGGAAGGATGACGCGGTTTTGAAGGTCAATGTTGACGAGAGCATCCAACTCATTCATCACAATATCAATATTGTCGGTCCCAATACCGGTCGACATTGCCGTAATGGGTACTGAGCCAATTCTGCCGGTGTGGGTAACAAACTCCCTGTTGCTGACCCGATGATCTATGTGGTCAAAGTACTTCGATACCTTTTCAACCCTGCCCTGATCACCCACCACAATGATATTGGGCGCAATTTGATGAGGATGCAGATTGAGGTGATACACTGCGCCATTGTCGGTGAGTACCAACTCAGAGGCGGCCAGTTGACCATCGGATTTGTGCTGAGATGCTTTCATTTTCCAAAAGTAGTAATTGCACAAAAGCAACATGGGTCAAGCCTTTTGTCCGCATCAATATTGCTTACCTTTGGCTCATGCGAGCAGAGATAATTTCCATAGGCGACGAGCTGTTGTTGGGTCAGACTGTCAATACCAACGCAGCGTGGATGGGAAGAGCGTTGCACGAGGCGGGTATAAGTCTGCAGCAGGTAATCACTATAACAGATAACAGAGAGCATATTCTTTCGGCGTTGAAAGAGTGCACAGAACGAGCAGATGTGGTTCTGGTGACAGGGGGGCTCGGCCCAACCCGTGACGATATTACCAAAGAAACACTGTGTTCCTTTTTTAACACCAAACTGGTGCGCAACGAGGATGTGCTGGCTGCCATTCGCGAGTATTTTAGCGAAAAAGGCATTCCCGTGTTGCCGGCCAACGAAGAACAGGCCGATTTGCCCGAGAAGGCAGACATCCTTCACAACCCCAGAGGTACCGCCATGGGAATGTGGTTTGAGGAATACAACAAGGTGGTGGTTTCCATGCCCGGTGTTCCTCACGAGATGGAAGGCATGATGCGTGAACACGTGCTGCCGCGACTTCGAAAGCGGTTCGGAAACGGCGGTTTTTACTATGAGGTGGTGCAGACGATTGGCGTTGGAGAGTCGCGCATAGCACATAGCATCAAAGATTGGGAAGACCGCATTCGCGCGGAGGGTTTATCGCTGGCCTATCTGCCCACGTCGGGAATGGTGCGCTTGCGTGTAAGCGGGCCCATTGAAATGAAGGACAATGTTTCCCGTGAGGCTGCCAGGCTCGAAGAAATTCTGGGCGATATTGTTTTTGCCCGGGGTGATAAGGGTATTGCAGAGGTATTGGGCGCGATGTTGAGGGAGCGCAAAATGACACTGTCCGTTGCGGAAAGTTGTACTGGAGGGTATCTATCAGAAATGATTACCGCCATTCCCGGAAGTTCTGACTACTTCCTTGGCGGGGTGGTTTCCTACCATCGCTCGCTGAAATCGGATGTTTTGGGAGTAGATGACGCCGTTATTGACTCTGAAACCGCAGTGTGTGAAAAAGTAGCTGTCCAGATGGCAGAAGGAGTACGAAAGCTCACCGGGGCCGATGTGGCGCTTTCAACCACAGGCATTGCCGGACCGGATGGAGGCACAGCGGAGAACCCCGTGGGCACTGTATGGATTGGAATCAGTTCAGCATCCGGAAGCAGAGCGGAGCGATTTACATTTGGGCGCAACCGATTACGAAATATCAGGGTGGCCTCATTGTATGCCTTGAACATGCTTCGGAAGCACATGGTTACGGGCAGTTGAGCAGTTGATTCTCATGCCGAAAATCCATGATGAAACCCAAAAGTGTCGCAGTCGCATATTTTTTCACTTCAATGGTTGCTCAACTCGAATAAAAACCCGAAGTTTGCACGCCCATTTTGAAAAATCAGAATACGATGTCTCGAATTTGTCAAATCACAGGAAAAAAGCGGCAGGTAGGCCACAAGGTTTCACACTCTAACGTGAAGACCAAGCGTACCTTTGAGCCCAACCTGTTTACCAAAACTTACCAATTGTCAGATGGTAATAAGCAAGTTACACTGAAAGTGTCGGCAGCAGGTATGCGTACCATCAATAAATTGGGTATCGAAGAGGCACTCAAACGCGCCAAAGAAAAAGGCTACTACACCGAAAAATAAGAAGTCATGGCCAAGAAAGGAAAAGGAAACAGAATTCAGGTTATTCTCGAGTGTACCGAGCATAAGGAAAGCGGTATGCCCGGAATTTCACGATACATTACTACCAAAAACCGTAAGAACACTCCCGACCGTATGGAGATTAAGAAGTACAATCCCATTCTTAAGCGCATGACGGTTCACAAGGAGATTAAATAGCATTGAGTCATGGCAAAGAAAACAGTAGCAAGTCTGCAAACAGGTGGTGGAAAAAACCACACCCGCGTGATTAAAATGGTGAAGTCTCCGAAATCAGGAGCTTACGCCTTTAAAGAAGAGATTGTAACCAACGACGAAGTAAACGGTTGGTTTAAGTCTTAATATCAGTTTCAACCTCATTGAAAAGCAGGCTTTTTCCAGATAAAGGAGAAAGCCTGTTTTGTTTCAGGTAGCCATGGGAATATTCAACTTTTTTTCTCGCGAGAAGAAAGAGACCCTCGATAAGGGGCTCGAGAAAACCAAAGAGAACGTTTTCTCCAAGCTTGCGCGCGCCGTTGCAGGAAAGTCGCAGGTAGATGATGAAGTGCTCGACAACCTTGAGGAAGTGTTGGTCACTTCTGACGTAGGCGTTGAAACCACACTGAAAATTATTGAGCGAATTGAAGAGCGGGTGTCGCGCGACAAATACCTCGGCACATCCGAACTCAACCAGATTCTACGCGATGAGGTGTCAGCACTGCTTACTGAGAACAACAACGAAGACGCCGTAGAATTTTCCATTCCAAAGGTGGAAGGTCCATACGTCATCATGGTAGTAGGCGTAAACGGCGTAGGAAAAACGACTACCATTGGCAAACTGGCGCACCAATTCAAGCAAAAAGGATTAAAAGTAGTGCTCGGCGCTGCCGATACTTTCCGGGCCGCCGCTGTAGATCAGTTACGTATTTGGTCTGAACGTGTGGGGGTTCCCATGGTTCAGCAGGGTATGGGCGCCGACCCTGCGTCGGTTGCATACGATACGCTTCAATCTGCCAAAGCCTCGGGAGCAGATGTGGTGATTGTGGATACCGCCGGCCGACTTCACAACAAAGTGAACCTTATGAACGAGCTAACCAAGATTCGCACGGTCATGAAAAAAGTGTTGCCCGATGCACCGCACGAGGTTTTACTTGTGCTGGATGGCTCCACCGGCCAAAACGCCATTGAGCAGGCCCGCCAGTTTACCCAGGCCACTGAGGTAAGCGCCCTCGCTCTCACCAAAATTGACGGAACAGCCAAAGGTGGGGTGGTGATTGGTATTTCCGACCAGTTCAAAATCCCAGTAAAATATATCGGAGTGGGAGAGGGTATTGATCATCTTCAGGTGTTCAATAAGCGCGAGTTTGTGGATTCACTTTTCGGTTGAAAGTGCGAATCCGTTGAATGTAAAGCTGTAAAATGAAAGCAAGATCGCTTAGAAAGAACAAAGTCAACGTAATTACCCTCGGGTGCTCCAAAAATATATTCGACTCCGAAGTAATGATGGCCCAGCTTCGGGCCAACAAGTTTGACGTGAGCCACGAGTCAGAAACAGATGACGCGGAAATCGTAATCATCAATACCTGCGGCTTTATTGACAACGCCAAGCAGGAGAGTGTTGATACCATTCTACAATACGCAGAGGCCAAGAAAAGTGGTCTGGTTGATAAAGTGTATGTGACCGGTTGTCTTTCTGAGCGATACCGCGACGATCTTGAAAAGGAAATTCCTGAGGTGGATGCCTATTTCGGAACCCGCGAATTACCCCGTCTGCTTAAAACCCTCAAGGCCGATTACAAACACGAGCTGGTAGGTGAGCGATTGCTGACCACTCCCGCGCACTACGCCTATTTTAAGATTGCTGAGGGCTGTGACCGCCCCTGTGCTTTTTGTGCCATTCCGCTGATGCGCGGAAAACATCGTTCAACTCCTATGGAAGATCTTGTGGAAAGCGCCCGCAAGCTTGCTGCACAGGGAACAAAGGAACTGATTCTCATCGCACAGGATTTGACCTATTACGGTTTAGACTTGTACGGTGAGCGCGTTTTGGCCAAACTGCTCGATAAATTATCGGAGGTTGAAGGCATTGAGTGGATCCGTTT
>SKUL01000356.1 GCA_007129985.1 Flavobacteriales bacterium | reverse complement strand
GTGTTGAGGCCATCGTTGGCGGTGCCGCCGATAAAAGTTGAGCCGAGCAGGGCGGTTCCGGTGGCATTGAAACGCGACACGATGATGTCACATCCATTTACATAGCTCACGCCAATCCCCGAAGGTGTAAAAGCTGTACCTCCGGCAAATGTGGGCTGAAAAGACCCCGCCGTGGTTGGGTAGTTCGCCGAACTTGTGGTTCCGTAGAGGTAGAGTTCACCTGCTTCGTTTACGATAAGGCTGTGGGGCAACTCATCGCTTGAGCCACCGATGTAGGTAGAGTAAACCAGAAAAGTTCCGGTGGTGTCGTACTTGGTAATTCCGATGTCGGTACCTACCAACGCACCCTGTCCTGTTCCTCCAGCCCATGTGGTTTGGTAAGCTCCCACGGTGGTGGGATAACCATTTCCAAAAATGGAGCTTCCGGAGTAGAGAAAACCCTGCGCGTCGTAGGTGGCCGTAAAGCCGAAGTTATCGGCTGTGGAGCCGGAATAGGTGGAGAATTGCAACTCAGGGTCAATCACCAGCGCATAATCGGGGTGAACGTGGCCTGTAACGTTGAAAGACAGAGTGTTTCCGTCAAGTTGATAGGCACACTCAACAGGTGTCATTTGCCCATCAATCATCTGGTAAGCAAAAGGTTTGTCTTCAATGATTTCGTTAACGCTTGTTTGGATGTGCAGCCTGCCTTTTTTGATTTTGAGTTTATCTACACCTTCGTAGTTGAGGCGGATGTCTTGCCAGTTTCCGCCTGGTTTTACCACAAAGTCGTACTTCACATTGGAGCCGCGACCGTAAACCTGCAAATCGGTGTTGGGGTAGAGGTCGCGAAGAATCATTCTGTCCCACGCCCGCGCAAAACTGGCCCATTTGGACGGGTCGTCTCCGATAAAGTAGTTGAAGTAGTCTTTGGAGGCACCTTGCTTATCACAGCTTGGTGTTTGGGCGCCTTCAAACCAAACGCGGTATGCGTGTCCGCGGATGAAATCTTCCAGCGGTTTGGAAATGGGCTCACCAATATGTTCCTGATGCCTTCGGAAAAGGTACTCGGAATCAAGAAAATTCAGGGTGAAACGGTCGGCTTCGAGGTAAAAACTACCGGCGGGTAAATCGGCCCGAAAAAGGACTTCATCCGGCCATTGCCCCTTGTTTTCAACGAAGCGCACGGTGGTTTCCTGCGCCAGCAGAGGCAGTATCGCCCACACAAGGGACACGGCAAGCAGAAACCGTCGCATTTGACTAAGGTAAGCATTTTGTTAAAATCCCTTAATCTGCGGTGATTTTTTTCCTTCTGCTCTTTCCTTTGGAGCTACTGACTTAGAACTTGAGGCCAACCACAAGCACATCATCCACCTGCTCGTGGCCTGTTGACCAAGCGGCAAAGTGGGCAGCTATAGCTTCTCCTTGATCTTTACTTGGAAGCTTGCCTGCAGTACTGAGGATGTTTAGAAATCCGCTGCGCTTGAGTTTTTTACCGTGCTCACCTCCAAACTGGTCCTGGTAGCCGTCGGTAGCCAGAAACAGTGTTTCGCCGGGGTTCATTTGACGCTCACGCATGGTAAAGAGCTTTTCACGCCCGAGGTGATTTCCGCCAATTGGGTTGCGGTCTCCTTCAATTTTTTCGATTCCGTTTGCGGTGCTGATGTACACATGACTCATGGCTGCACAAAGTCGTAGGTAGCGGGTTTTCAGGTCAATTTCGCAAACAACGAGATCCATTCCGTCCTGGGGGCCGTTACTGAAATTGGTTTGTTGAAGCAAAGTGCGCAGTTCCTCATCGAGGTGCTTTACCACTGCATTGGGTGTTCTCACCTCCTGCTTACCGGCAATGCTACTCATTTTGGTAGAGCCAATCATACTGAGCAAAGCGCCTGGCACACCGTGTCCTGTGCAGTCGGCTACGCTGATCAAAAGTTTGTCGTCAAACTGTCTGAACCAGTAGAAGTCGCCGCTCACGATATCTCGTGGCCGGTAAAAAATAAAAGAGTCGGGAAAACTTTCTTTGAGGAGTTTTTCAGGCGGCAGCGTGGCGTCCTGTATTTTTTTGGCATAGTGGATACTGGCCGTAATGTCCTTGTTTTTGCGCTCGAGCTCCGCGCTCTTGGCTTGCACCTCACGCGTACGAATGTCGAGGGTCTTTTTGAGGTATTTCCTCACAAGTTTTTGTCGCTTCTCACGAATTTTGATAATCATGATTACCAATACAATGGCTGATGCAATGGCGGTAAGAATGAACCATGCGCGTTGCCAGAATGGTTTTTGAATAAAGAGGTGAAACTCGGCGGCACCCAGAGATTTAATACCGTCGCTGTTAAAAGCAACCACTTTGAAAGTGTAAGTACCGGGGTCAATTTTACTGTAGTAGGCTTCGTTCTGCGTGGTGATTTCATGCCAGTCGCGGTCGTGTCCTTCAAGAATGTACTTGTAGGTTACGGCATCGCTCTTTCTGAAACTGAGGCCCAAAAACTGAAAACGTGTGCGGTAATGACCGAAAGGCAACTGTGCTTCCAGCCCTGCGTAAAAGTCGTCTTCAATTTGTACAGCTTCGATATTGATGATGGGAGGTATGCTGTTTTTTAGGTCTTTTGACGGGTTGTAGCGGAGGTAATTTTTGTTGGTTCCAAACCAGAGTTGGCCACCTCGGTCACAAAAGGTTGCGTTTGGCAGAAAGTCGAACGCCAGATCTTCGTCGCGCCCCATGGTTACCAAATGATCACTGGCGGGGTTGTAACAACTCAAACCTCCTTTGTGGCCTATCCACACCTTGTTGGTGTAATCCACTTCAATGCTGTAGCAGAAATTGGATTTTAAACCATGGCTGCTGTGATTAACGGTGTGCACCTGGTCGTAGTCAAAGACAAAAACGCCACCGCCATTGGTTGCAAGCCAGATATTTCCGTTTGAATCTTTGGTAATGTCTGTTTGGTCGTGTACGCGCATTTCCTCGCTCAATGCTATGTTTACGATATTGCCGTTTTTGATATAGCTGAGATAGGCGCTGGCAGTGCAGTACCAAAGGTTGTTTTTTTCATCCAGATACAATGACCTAACTACATTGTGCTCCAAGCCATTGCTCTGGTTATAGTATTGAACATTGTGAGTGAGTAGATCCAGAGCATAGATTCCGTTTTTAGTTGCGATCCAGATGTTTTCTTCGTTCCCTGTAATGTCGTTAATGTGTTGGCTAAGAATGTCTTTAGATAATTCGAAGAACTGAAAAATGGAGTCTCCCGGATTTTTCATGAACAATCCTGAGGTCGCGTTTCCTGCCCAAACCCGGTTAAGATTATCCACAAAAACGGCGTTGTACATACCATTTTTGAGCCCATTGTTCTCTCCGAAACGTATAGGTTTTCCATGCTGTCCCTGCTCAACGAGCATCACTTCATTTTCAAGACCAAACCACATGTTTTGTCCGTTGCCGTGAATTGACGATACAGCTCCTTCTGTACCGGAAGGGTGTTGATAAAACACAAATGCGTTGTTGGTCAGGCTGGAAATTCCGCCACTGTTGCGGTTGCCGCCAAATTTCCCGGCCCAAAGATTACCTTCTCTGTCGCGGAAAACTGTTTTGACCTCGTCCGAATCCAGACCATTGCTTTTGTCAAAATGACCTATAAGACGGAATTCGTCACCGGCCGGATTGAGAGCCAGCTGCAAAAGCCCTTTGCCAAAAGTTGCCACCCAAAGACTGTTGTCGTCGTCTTCAATGATGTGCTGAATGTTGTAACGGTCCAATCCCAGTTCAGGAGCAATGTGCTCAACAATGATGCGGTTGTTGTTTCGGATTTGTAATCGATATGCACCTTCGTCTTCCGTTCCTACGAAGTATTGCCCGTGGATGCTGCCTTTTGTGATGCAATTGACGCGGGTGAACGGGATGTCGTCCACCACGTCAATAAATTCGGGATCATGGGTTTGGGCATTGATGCGGTAGAGGTACAAGCCCTCGTGTGTTCCTACCAGCATTTGGCCTCGCTCGGTAATCTGAAAATCAAAGAGAAGAAGCTGAGCGAAAGGTGAGGTGAGGGGACTCATCTCACCGTTTGAATTCATTCGAATCATACCGCTGTGCTGCGACATAATCCAGGTGTTGCCTGACAAGTCCTCACGGATAGCTCTGATCAAACTGTTGAAGTGCTTACCTGTTTGGATTTGCTCAAACTCGCCATTTCGCATTACCGTGCAATCTCCTTGTTTGTGTCCCAACCAAAGGCTTCCCTCAGAGTCTTTGTAGATAGTGCTGACAAAATCCTCCGCGAGGCCATCTGCCTTGAAATAACTCTTGAAGCGAAAACCATTGAATCTGCAAAGTCCTTCGCCTGTGGCTACCCAGAGATATCCTTTTTCATCTTGCTCAATGTCGTACACAAAAGGGTGCGACAGCCCATCTTCAGCCGAAAAACTTTTGAAGCTGTATGATTGTGCACCGGCAGAAAGTGCCAGTAACAAACATCCCCATATGGTTAAAAGTCTGAGCAAAGTAGAGTGCTTATCGTTTCACAGCGTGAATGCTGGGTTGGTATTTGGGGATGCCTCCAATCGGCACCGTGTAGAAGGGGAGAAACTCACCATATTGGTTTCTTACGGAGATTACCACGTTGTTGTTCCGAATTGTGTTGCGACTTTTTATAAATTGTATGTCGAGTGATGAATTGTGCTCGCGGTCAACGATTTTGTGTTCGCTGTGTTTCCACTCATTGTCGCCTGAAACCTCAATTTCGAGCCCTGGTTTGGCTTTGGAAACGATTTTTATCACCCCGTCATCGTCCCAGTCAAAGTTGGATTGCTTCACCGAAATCACCTTGTCGTCTATAAAGGGATAGATATGCGAAACCTGCGAAGGGTCGTCGTGCAGCCTGAATGTGTATTCATAGGTGAAGGCGTTTCCTCCTTCAATGGCCTCGTTTCTGTCGGATTTGCTGCTCAGAAAGTAGCGGTAAAGGTTGCCGTCATCACCGGAAATCCCCTCGGCGATTATCTTAAAAACGTAGCCTCCATACTTATGAACGAGCTCCCCTTCGGTGGGGTTAAATGGCCCAAAGGTGTACCATTCGTTGTCGTACTTGTCTGACTCACCAAAAATTTTGGAAGCCAGTAAGTTTCCGCTCTTGTAATTGCCAACAGGGTCGGTTCCGGTTGCATCGGGATGGGTAATGCACTCTTTTCCACCATAAACGGAAAACTTGGTTTTGGTATTCCATTCTCCTTTTTGCTCGTCATGCAATCCGCCTACATCGGGGTCAAACACCCGTATGTAAATAGGAGTGAGGTTTTCTTCTGGCACCACAAAAAAGAAGGTTTGTGAAAAATCGTCGTCGCCCCAGCTTTTGTCACTTTGAGCCCCGAATGTTACGAGAAAAGGAATGTTTTCCTCAACGGCAGGAACCGGTTGAGTCACTGCATCATGTCCGTGAAAGAACAGAGCAATGAGGAAAAGGGGTGGTATTATTCTTTTCATAGCCATCTTATTTCGTGGTGCTCTCAAGCACTTTAAATTCAACTCTTCGGTTCAACTGGCGGCCGCTTTCGGTGCGGTTGTCGCCCAATGGTATTTCAGACCCGTAGCCAATGCCCACAAGTCGCTTTGCGTCAATACCTTGTTGCTCCAATGCCTTGATTACAGCCATTGCTCGTTTTTGAGACAATTGTGTATTGAAGGCATCTGAGCCGGTGTCATCGGTGTGTGCGCCCACAATCATGTTGATTTCAGGATAGTCGTGAAGCAATCGGGCAATTTTAGCGATGGTGGTGTGGGCAGATTCGGGAATGGCAGCAAGGCCTGTTTCAAAATGGATGAGGCCGGTTCGGAATACAGCGCGGCTGAGGTTGCTGAAATCAATTTCGTCCAACTCATCCAGGTCGTAGACGTGCTCCGGTAGATAGGCCTTAACACTTGCCCTGTTGTAATGTATGCTTTTAACG
>SKUL01000162.1 GCA_007129985.1 Flavobacteriales bacterium | reverse complement strand
CTGAACATGGTGCATCCTAATTGTATGGACGGCAACCAGATGGATATAGATTGCCCTGGTATTCAAACGGCCACTATGGTAAACGTAGCTGGTTATAACATTTCGAATCTTTCAGGTATTGAGCATTTTACATCGCTATTTACACTCAACTGCTCTCTGAATCAACTCACTTCGTTGCCCGATTTACCGTCGAGTTTAACCAACCTTAACTGTGCATCGAATCAGCTCACGTCATTGCCCACTTTACCCGAATGGCTGCTGGTTTTGAATTGTTTCGGGAATCAAGCTATCAGTTCATTGCCCAATATGCCTTCGGGTTTGTTGAGCCTCAATACGGGTGGAACTTCCATCAATCTTCATGACTATGTGCCTCTACCGGAAAGCATATCATCATTGTTGATTTCCCACAGCAATTACAGCGTCCTGCCCGATTTACCGCCTAATCTTGAAGTTTTGGATTGTAGCTACAACCCGATTGGCGAGCTACCTGAGCTTCCATCCACCATTACGAATTTGATTTGCATAGGAAACCAGCTTACGTTTTTGCCTGATTCGCTACCCCCTGCACTTGTGTATTTGAACTGCATTGACAATTCAATCACCTCGATGCCGGAACTACCCGAAACCTTGTTTCAACTGCAGTGTCAGCACAACCAGATTGAATCTTTTGTGAATTTCGCAGACGGCATGGATTACATCATTGCCCACAACAATCAACTTACCGAATTGCCCGATTTACCGTCAACCTTGACTTTTCTTGAGTGCTACAACAATCAACTCACCTCCTTGCCCGAGTTGCCGCCCTTGCTCAACAACCTGCGGTGCCAAAACAATCAGCTTACCTCACTGCCGGATATTCCGGAGTCTTTGTTGATTCTTGATTGCTCCAATAACCTTATTGGCTGTTTTCCAGTATTTCCGGTAACCATGTCAAGCCCCAACATTTTGAACAATCCTTTTACCTGCTTGCCCAACTACATTCCTTCTATGGGTGTGTTTGGACTTTTGGATTACCCGCTTTGCCTGGATGATGACCTGGTGGATAACCCATTGGGTTGTACAAGTGCTACCGGAGTTACCGGATTTGTATTTAATGATTCCAACACCGATTGCGAAATGAACAATGACGAAATCGGCATGAAAAACGTAAGCATTAAGCTTTTGGATGGCCAGGGAGACTTTTTGTCTTCAACGTATTCGGGTAGTAATGGAGTGTACTTCCTCAGCGCTGCGGACGGGTCGTTTACGCTTGAAGTGGATACGCTCAACAAGCCCTTTCAGATATCATGTGAAGACCCCGGGGCAGAGTATGAGGTAGAGCTGGATGAGGATAATTCACTTATTCATGACCTTGATTTTGGCCTGATTTGCAAACCCGGTTTCGACGTGGGCGTGCAAGGAATTTTGCCGTTGGGTTGGGTTTTTCCCGGACAGGAGCATGAGCTACGGATTCAGGCCGGCGATTTTTCGCAATGGTACGGCCTGAATTGCGCGGAGGGAGTGAGTGGAGAAGTGACCGTTTCGGTAAGTGGACCTGTGATTTTTGTAGGTACGCCGCCCTCTGCCATGACTCCTGAAGTGACCGGTGATAATCAGTTCACCTATTTCCTATCCGATTTTTCAGAAGTGAGTTTCAACCAGTCGTTCAGACTATTGTTCACCACCGAAACCACCGCGCAGGCCGATGATTTGATTTGCGTGACGGTAATTGTACTTCCGGAAGAAGGAGATTACAATCCGGCCAACAATACGATGGAATTTTGCTATCCCGCGGTCAATTCCTACGACCCCAACATGAAAACGGTATGGCCCGGTGATGTTGAGCCTGGATTTGATGGTTACTTCAACTACACCGTGTATTTCCAGAACACGGGAAATGCTCCCGCCTTCAATATCCGCATAGCCGACACCCTCGATACGCAGCTCGACCTCTCTACCTTTGAGGTGGTGAACTACAGCCACGATATGCTCACTTACCTGAACGACAACGTGACTACCTTCAGATTCAACAACATTATGCTTCCCGATAGCACCACAGACTTTGATGCAAGCATTGGCTTTGTGCAATACCGTATCAAGCCACTTGCAGATCTTCCTGCGGGAACGATTATCGAGAATACCGCGCATATTTTCTTCGATTTCAATGAGGCGATTATTACCAATACCACGGAGAATGAGTTTGTGGTTCCTACGATGGTGTATGAGCGCGGACAAGAACCTGCCATGCAAATCTTCCCGAATCCCGGAACCGGCCACTACACCCTTGAGTTGAATGGCAACCGTGAGTTGGTGTGGATAGAGGTTTACAGTCTCAGCGGTGAGCGCGTGCATGCGCAATCCACATCAAACAATCGTATGGAGCTTAATCTCACAGCTCTTCCTGCGGGAATGTACGTTGTGCGTGCGCAGAATGCCTCTGGTGCCGGCCATTTAAAGGTGGTGAAACAGTAGATTAATTGGAGCTACTATTGAATTGTTGCCATTTAGACCCCAAAGCACTTCGCGTTGGATTTGACCTGTAAATGAGATTTCTCTGCTTCGCAACGCCCGACGTCGTAGTGGAGAAATCTCTTCTGTGGAGAAATTCTTTTATTCACCGAGCGCCGCTTCGTGGAATGTCATTTCGGCCTTCACTATTCGCCATTGCAAATCCAATCAACATTCTACCCAAACACCATCATCACCAAATGGGTGACGATATGGGCCACCATGGCACTTTCAAGGCCTTGTTTCCAGTAGAGATAGCCAAATACCACTCCACCCGCGAGATTGCCGACAAAGATGTACGAAATCAGCGCAGGGGTGGGGGCATCCACCATTATTAGCAAGGCGGGAAAATGCCCGATGGCAAACAACACAGCAGCCATTAATACCGCTGTCACGTGAACGCCCGTGATGGCGCGGGGCGCAATCTTGAGCCCAATCCACACAAACAACGTCATCAGGCCAAAGCGCACCATGATTTCCTCCGTAATACCGCCGTAAAGCAAGCGCGTGAGTATTGCGGGTTGCGAAGATTCACTCAGCTCCAAATATGACTGGGGCAAATGTGGCACAAAGAGCCATGTCACAAACGAAATCGCTAGCCCGGCAACCACCCCGCCGACAACACCGTGCGTAATCGGCTTCGAACTAAGTGGGCTTTGTTCCAATTTTACGAGGTAATCAAAATAGGGTGTGGTAAGCCGCGTAGGCCGCTGCAGTAGTGAACCCATCACAACAGAGAAGGCAAGCAAAAGTGTAGGATTAATCAAAATCAACAGTTTGAGCTCCGTTTCGCTGAGATTGAGTTCATCAGGGAAAAGCTCCGCCGGAAGCGGGAATGGGCTGAATAAAAGTGAGCAAATCCCGATAAATCCCAATAGGAAAATCAGCAGTCCTTTTTTGAGGGTGTAGCGACGCGACGACATGAAGTTTTGATTAGGAGACCAATCTACACAAAAGACCAGAAAGGAAAAAAGGGGAATCCCGAAATGCCGGAACTCCCCTTGGATTGTCTCATCAGACTGAATTTAATTCAATCGCGTAATTTCTTCTTCGAGCGGTTTGCGAAAAACCATCTGCCCGTCGAACACATCGAGGACAATAGGGGCGGAAGTGTCCACATCTCCGGCCAGCAGTTGCTTGCTGAGCGTATTGAGCACCTGTTTCTGAATCACCCGCTTAATGGGTCGCGCACCGAATTGCGGGTCGAAGCCCACGCGAGAGAGAAAATCCAGCGCGTCGGGAGCCACAATAAGCTCAATGTTGCGCTCGCTGAGTTTCTCTTTGAGCTGTGCCAATTGCATTTGTACAATCTCGCGCACCTCTTTTTGCCCCAGCGGGTTAAACATCACCACCTCGTCAATGCGGTTCAAAAACTCAGGACGCACCGAGCGCTTGAGTTCCTCAAACACCTGGTTCTTGGTGCGTTCAATCACGTCCTCTCGGTTGCCTTCGTTCATCTCTTCAAAATTCTCCTGAATAATGTGCGAACCCACGTTGGAGGTCATGATGATAATTGTGTTCTTGAAGTTCACCACGCGGCCTTTGTTATCCGTAAGACGGCCATCATCCAGCACCTGAAGCAGAATGTTGAACACATCAGGGTGGGCCTTTTCAATTTCGTCCAAAAGCACCACAGAGTAAGGTTTTCTGCGCACGGCTTCGGTCAGTTGTCCGCCTTCGTCGTAGCCCACGTAGCCGGGAGGGGCACCCACCAGACGACTTACAGCGTGGCGCTCCTGGTACTCGCTCATGTCAATGCGGGTCATAGCGTTTTCGTCGTTAAAAAGGAATTCGCTCAGGGCTTTGGCCAGCTCGGTTTTTCCCACACCTGTAGTTCCCAAAAAGATAAAGGAGCCGAGTGGGCGTTTGTCATCCTGCAGTCCGGCGCGGCTTCGGCGAACGGCATCTGACACCGACACCACCGCTTCTTCTTGCCCCACCACGCGTTTGTGGAGTTCGTCTTCGAGGCGCAGCAGCTTTTCGCGGTCGCTCTCGAGCATCTTCTGCACGGGAATACCCGTCCACTTGGCCACCACTTCGGCGATTTCGTCCACATCTACCTCTTCCTTAATGAGCTTGAGGTTTTTCTGCTCCTCGAGCAATTGTGCCTTAAACGACTCAAGGCGTTCTTCGGCTTCCTTGATGCGCCCGTAGCGAATTTCTGCTACCAGCCCCAGATTGCCGTCTCGCTCTGCCTGCTCGGCTTCAAACTTTAGTTGCTCAATATCTTCCTTCGCCTGTTGAATGCCATCCACGAGCGATTTTTCGGCTTCCCACTTGGCTTTGAGGTCGCTGCGCCGGTCGCTCAGATTGGCCAGTTCTTCCTGAATTCGCTGCAGCTTGTCTTCGTCTTTCTCACGCTTGATGGCCTCTCGCTCAATTTCGAGCTGCATGATACGACGCTCAATTTCGTCGAGCTCCTCCGGTTTAGAGTTGATTTCCATGCGCAAACGCGAAGCTGCTTCGTCCACAAGGTCAATGGCCTTGTCGGGAAGAAAGCGGTCGGTAATGTAGCGCTGCGAAAGCTCCACGGCTTGAATAATCGCGGCGTCTTTGATGCGCACCTTGTGGTGGTTTTCGTATTTTTCCTTGATTCCGCGGAGGATAGAAATGGCATCCTCGCGGTTGGGCTCGTCAATCAGCACCTTTTGAAAACGGCGCTCCAGGGCCTTGTCTTTCTCGAAGTATTTCTGGTATTCGTTGAGGGTAGTGGCTCCCACGGCACGCAATTCTCCGCGGGCCAGAGCGGGTTTCAGGATATTGGCTGCATCCATGGCACCTTCGCCACCGCCGGCACCCACCAGCGTGTGGATTTCGTCAATAAAGAGAATAATCTGACCGTCGGCACCGATAACCTCTTTCACCACGGCTTTGAGGCGCTCTTCGAACTCGCCCTTGTACTTGGCACCGGCAATCAGGGCGCCCATATCGAGCGAGAAAATCACTTTTGATTGAAGGTTTTCGGGTACGTCGCCGTTGATAATGCGGTGGGCTATTCCCTCGGCGATGGCGGTTTTACCCACGCCGGGTTCTCCAATCAAAATAGGGTTGTTTTTGGTGCGACGTGTGAGGATTTGCAACACACGACGGATTTCTTCATCACGGCCTATCACAGGGTCGAGCTTTCCGTCGCGCGCCAGTTGATTGAGGTTTTTGGCGTACTTGCCCAACGCGTTGTAGGTTTCTTCCTGACTGGCGGAGGTTACTTTTTCACCCTTGCGCAACTCGCGGATGGCTGCTTCGAGGTCTTTTTTATTCATGCCGCTGTCGCGCAGCAACTGACCGCAGGCATCCCCCGATTCAACGAGGCTCAGCAGCAAATGCTCCACCGAAACGTATTCGTCGCCAAAACCCTTGAGGTAGGAGAGGGCTTTTTGCAGCACCTGACCCGCCTTGGGCGACCACTGCAAATCAGCGCCGCTTACCTTGGGGTAGGACTCTATCATTTTGT
>SKUL01000029.1 GCA_007129985.1 Flavobacteriales bacterium | reverse complement strand
CTCCTTTCACCGTATGGGATGTAGTACAGGAAAGCGAAATTCACAACACCCTCGAAGCTGCGGTGCTCGCTGCTGAACTCGACGGCGCACTGAGCGACCCCAATGCAGAGCTTACCCTCTTTGCTCCTACCGACGATGCTTTTGCAGCATTGCCCGATGGTTTGATTGATGAATTGTTGGCAGATCCTTCGGGTTTCCTTACTGAAATCCTTCTCTACCACGTAGTAGGTGCTGTAGCACTTTCAACAGACCTTAGCGATGGGCAGGTAATCACCACTCTGAACGGACAAGACGTAACTGTAACCTTTGACGGGGGCAACGTATTTATCAACGACGCGCAGGTTATCCTCGCTGACATCGTAACCGACAACGGTGTGGTACACGTGATTGATGCAGTGCTCGTGCCCGAGCAGTTGCCTTGCCTTGATTTTGTAGCAGGTCCTTTCAACAATTTCAACACGCAATTTGGCGGAGCTCCTGTAGCAGACGCATCAGGTGCTTGCCCTATCAATCAACTCACGGGATTTGAAGCCTGGGCGAGCGAGCAGTACATAGTGGACGGTTTCGTTGAGGGTGTTGAATACACATTCTCTATCTGCGAAGGGCCTGGTGCCGGTTCATGGGAGCCTGAGCTTACTGTAACCGACCTGGATGGCAACCTGATTGCTTTTGCGGAAGATTGCTCCATTACCTGGACTTCACCGGCGAGTGGAACCTACCTCATTGGTATCAACGAAGTGGGCGCTTGCGGTGCAGAAAGCACCAACCTGCAAACGGACAATGGATTCCCTACCCTCACTTGTACAGGTGTTGTTACCATTTGGAGCATTGTTCAGAACAGCGATGTTCACAACACGCTTGAAGCAGCCGTTCTTGCTGCCGGTCTGGATGGAGCCCTTAGTGACCTTGAAGCTGATCTCACCTTGTTTGCCCCTACCGACGCAGCATTTGCTGCACTGCCCGATGGTGTAGTAGATGCTTTGCTGGCCGACCCAAGTGGTGACCTGACACAAGTGCTGCTTTACCACGTAATCGGCGAGTCTTTGTCTTCAGGCGAAGTAGCTGCCAGCAGCTTCCTCACCACCCTTCAGGGAGAAGATGTAACAGTAACAGTTGCCGGTAATGTAGTGCTAATCAACGATGCTGCCATTACCGTTGTTGATCTCGTAGCCGACAACGGCGTGGTACATGTGATTGACGCTGTGTTGATCCCGAACATCGTGAGCGTAGATGAGTTGGATGCTGTATCATTCCAGATGTTCCCCAACCCTGCCACTGATTTGGTAAACATGAATGTGTCGAACATTGCTCCGAACACCGGATACCAGATTTACACTTCAACCGGATCGCTGGTATCGAACGGACTGCTGCAGCCCGGACTCAATACCATTGATGTATCAGGTATGGCGCGCGGAATGTACATGTTCAGCATTCTTACTGACCATGGCATGAAGACTGAGCGCTTGATGATTAAGTAAAACCATCACGGCTTTACAGCCTTGAAAAGAAAGGGCGTCTCCTATGTTGGAGGCGCCCTTTTTCAATGATGGCCCAGCGCGCTTCAAAAACCCCGCGTGGTTACCTTTTCAACAGCATTCAACAACGAACAAAATATTGTAACCAGAATAGGATTCCTAATCTATTGTAGCGATACAAGACCCGTATCAATACTATTGGAGACCCGACTCCTCAACCATCAACCCAAACACACCCATCGAGAGCACTTTAAATATTTTCAGGAAGCCGGAGCATAACCGAATATTCGAGCTTTCTAAATGAACATCATCACAGTGCGAAACATTAGCACAAAACAGGCAAGCAAAGAGTAATGATTTGAGCTTACACATCGAATGCAACCAAGGGTTTAAAGCGCATTAGACCCGGTGTATTAGGCGCTGTATCCGCACTCAATACCATTTACCATACTTGCAATTCAAATGACGTCTGTCTGATACAAAAGCTTAACGTCGGATGAAAACGGTATGATGATTTTGTGAAAAAAAGCTACATTTGGAATTCCGAGGCTCTCCCGGAGTCGGCAACGAAACCGGTTAAACCCTTGAATACAAACATTAATCAATCTAAAACTGTAGCAAATGAAAAAAGTTTACCTAGGCCTGCTTGGTTTCGCCATAGCAGGTAGTGTGGTTGCTCAGCAACCAAGAACTGAATCGCCCGCACAGGAGTACGGCCTGAGAGAGGCCGCACCTGTAGAGCGTGTTGAAAAGCCTGTGCAAAGCGGCCAGCGCGATGTACTTTGGTCAGAAGATTTTGCCGATGGCTTTGACAGCCCCAACGGTACCTGGACAACAGACGGAGCGAATGCAGACATCTGGGAGTACACCACCGAAATTCAAGCCGCTTGTTGGAGCGGAGGTGCTGACGGAGCCGCTCAGATGAGCACCCGCGAAAATGGTTTTATGCTCTTTCACGCAGACGACTTTAACTGCATCAACCCGGGGCCTCCACAACAGTTCAATCAGGACCCATTGGCAGGTGAGTTGATTTCGCCTTCTATTGACCTTTCAGACCACCCTGCGGTTCTGCTCACTTTTGAGCACTGGTTTCGTCATTGCTGCTCTGCGCAATTTGAAGTGTGGGTATCTGTGAGCAACGACGGCGGAGAAACCTGGACAGACTTCAATGTAACAGGCAATACTCCTGTAAATGATTACAACTCCAACAATCTGACCAGCGTAAACATTTCAGCTGCTGCTGCGAATCAAAGTGATGTACTGATCAAGTTTGTCTGGAACGCAACAGGAAGCTCATCGCACTACTTCTGGGCAATTGACGACATCACCCTCGAAATTCCGCCGGATGACGACATGGCCCTCGAAGGAACTCCCGTTTACTCGGTTCATGACCCCAATGAAGACCTGTGGGATAACCTTGAGTACAGCATTTATGACATCAACCAGATTCGTCCGCTCGTTTTCAGTGCCAGCGCAAGCAACGTCGGTGCAACCGAGCAAACAGGTGTATTTCTGGAAGTACACATCAGCGATGGCGCAGGTTACGAAACAACTTTGAATTCAGGAAGTTTGAACATGGCTGTTGGCCAGATTGCAACTTTCACCCTGGACCCTTACACCCCACCATCAACACCTGGCAACTATACCGTGACTTTCACCATTAATCAAGATCAGGAAGACGCCAATCCCGTGAACAACAGCGCAACCCGCACATTCGCTATTTCGGATGGTGAGTTTGCGCGCGACCTCGGGTCTCTGACTGGATTTGTAAATCTCGGGCTCGACGAGTATTGGGGCGGTAATGGCTTCTACTTTACCGAAGCAGGAGCGATTCACTGTATTGGAGGAGCACTTTTCAATGACAGCGAAGTAGGTGCATTTTTCGACTATGAGCTACGCGCTTTCTCGGCAACCGGTCTTGATTTTGTTGCCAATACCGATCTAGGCACCGTTACCCAAGCCATGCTTAATGGTGGAGGTGGTAACAACTTCACTTACCTGTGGATGGAAGGTGGCGCAGTCCCTGTATTCCCCGGTGATGAGTACATACCCATGTTCCACCACTTCGGAGGCACCGAAGAAGTGTTTGTAGGTCTCAACGGAACTTCTCCCGACTTCTCGAGCTATGTGATTGCAACTTTCGACACCCAGGAATGCAACCCTTGTTATACTACCTCTACCTACATGGTGCGTATTGGTATGAGCGAGGAGTTTTGCGAGTCTATGATCGAGGAAGTGGAAGACCCCAACAGTGTAACCAACATCGAAAAGGTTAGCATCTACGAACTCTTCCCTAACCCTACCCGCGGCATCACTACTGTAGAATACTCTCTGCTCGACGTTAGCCGTGTGGTAATGTTCATGTTCGACATGAACGGACGTATTGTGTACAGCAACGACCTTGGCGTAGTGGGTGCCGGTGATTACCGTCATGAACTCGACTTCTCCAACCTCGCTGCAGGAACCTACACCTTCAGCATTAAGGTTAACGATAAGCACGAAACCAAACAGTTAATGATTCGCTAATCACGAGTCAGCAATATCTTTTGAAAAAGGCCGCCCGACTGGGTGGCCTTTTTTTATGCGAATCAAAGAATGAAGAATTTATGAGTAGTCGGCAAACCCACCCACTTTCCAGTCCATTCATTTTTAGTTATTTTTGAAACGAACCAACCGTCTGTACCTCATCAACCCGGACCTCCAAAATCAAACGGCATGAAAAACCTACTCCTGTGTTCCATGAGCTGCATGCTGACCACTCTTTTATTCGCGCAGCCTCCGCAGTCCGATGTACCGATTGCAAAATACACCTTCTCCGAAGCAGAAGCTCTTGTGAAAAAGCAGTCCCCCACGCCAAGGTCACAGCGCAGTAATATTTGGTCGGAGGATTTCTCGAATGGTTTTGACAGTCCAAATGGCACCTGGACAACAGGCGGTGAGCACGGACATGTGTGGGAATACACCACCGAAATTCAGTCAGGATGTTGGAGTGGAGCCGCTAACAACACGGTCCAAATGACCACGCGCGAAAATGGTTTTATGCTCTTTCACGCCGATGACTTTAACTGCATTGACCCGGGACCTCCCATTTTGATTGAAGAAACTCCACTGGAAGGTGAATTGATTTCGCCCTCCATTGACCTTTCTGAATATCCTGCAGTTTTACTCACTTTTGAGCACTGGTTCCGCCACTGTTGCAATGCAGGGTTCGAAGTTTGGGTATCTGTCAGCAACGATGGAGGGGATACCTGGACAAACTACGACGTAACTGCCAACACCACGACATTCAGCTACAACGAGAACAATCAGGCCCGCGTTTATATTTCAACTGCGGCTGCCAACCAAAGTGATGTTCTCATCAAATTTGTTTGGAACGCAACCGGAAGCTCATCTCTCTATTTCTGGGCGATTGACGACATTACCCTCGAGATACCACCGGATAACGACATGGTCATTGACGGAGATCCGGAATACACCACCTATAACGACGACTTTGACTTTGACTACAGCATCTATGAGATTAACCAGATACGCCCGCTCACTTTCAGTATCAGCGCTTTCAACCTGGGCATGAACGACCAAACCGGCGTGCACCTGGAAATAACCGTAAGCGATGGCGAAGGTTATGAGTCCATCTTCACATCTGAGAGCACGGTAGTACCTCATGGTGAAACAGCATCTTTCACTGCCGGTCCATACACGCCGCCACCCAACCCCGGAAACTATACAGTAACCTACACCATCAGGCAAGATCAGGAAGACGATAATCCGGATAACAATATAGCAACCTACACCTTTGCCATATCGGATGGGGAGTTTGCCCGCGACCGGGGGGCATTAGAGAACATAGCAAACCTGGGGTTTTATGACTTTTATGCCGGCTCAATGTTCTGGATGACGGACGAGGGAGCGATTCACTGCATAGGAGGCGCTCTTGCCAACACCAGCACAATCGGTGCAGTATTTAGTTTTGAACTTCGATCATTCTCCGCAACAGGCCTTGATATGTTGGGTGAAACCGAAACGGGTATTGTTTCTGAAGACATGCTGAACGAAGCAGGCGGCAACAACTTCTCCTATCTCTGGCTGCAAGACGGGCCTTTCCCTGTAGAAGCAGGTGACCATCGTGTTCCCATGTTCCGCTACTTTCAAGGAGCAGACCCCGTGTATATCGGGATCAGCGGTAATACGCCGGGTTTTTCAAGTTATGTATATGCTGAATATGAAATTGGTTGTGCTCCGTGTTATGTCAATCTTGTTTTCATGGTGCGACTCGGAATGAGCAATGAATTCTGCGAAGCGATGATAGGCCACCCCAACAGCGTTGCGTCTATCGAAAAAGTTAACATCTACGAGCTGCACCCCAATCCAACACGCGGCATCACAACCATAGAGTACTCACTGCTCGAAAACAACCGAGTGCTGATGTTTCTTTTCGACATGAACGGACGCATCGTGTACAGCAATGACCTCGGTGTTGT
>SKUL01000213.1 GCA_007129985.1 Flavobacteriales bacterium | reverse complement strand
CGGTAACCGCAAACAAGAAGGAAAGTGAAAACAAGACTATTCGATGGATGGTATTCATGGGTTTTGCAGGTTTCGGTGAGTAATTGCAGGCCTCACGCTGAGCAAAGTTACAATAATTGCACATGGGGCATTTACGGCGGACTGATACCGCGCTGGGTTACGTAAAAATCGGGGTCAACTTTGAGGTCGCCTTTGCGCCGGGTGATGGTCATTTGTTTCCAATCGGCTTCGGGCTCCAGTAAAAAGTTCTGCTTGCCCACCGTAACGCGTACGGGCATGTTGAAGCCCTCCACGGTATTGGCCCACTGATAATGCAGCTCATCATCCACAAAGTAGTATTGCAGCACAGGTATGCGCACATCGCGGAGGTATTGGTCAAAAAGAGGCGTTAAATCGCGCCCGAAAGCATTGGACATATATTGCTCAATCTGCTCTGTGGTGACGGTTTGGTGGCGAAAGGTTTCGTTCATGCCGCGCAGCATATCCCGCCAGAGGTCGTCATCGTCGAGCACTTGTCTGAGCGTGTGCAGCATGTTGGCGCCTTTGTAGTACATGTCGCCCGAGCCCTCGTGGTTCACCCCGTATTGCCCGATGATGGGTCGGTCGTTGAGCACATTGGCACGCGTTCCGGTAACGTATTCGGCACCGGCGTCTTTGCCGTAGTGAAATTCCACAAAAAGGGCTTCGGAGTAGGCGGTAAAGGACTCGTGAATCCACATATCGGCAATGTCGCGGTAGGTGATATTGTTGGCAAACCACTCATGCCCGCTTTCGTGCACGATGATAAAATCGAACTTCATACCCCATCCGCTGCGGCTCAAATCCATGCCCATGTAGCCAAAGGTGAAATTGTTGCCGTAGGTTACCGAGCTCTGGTGCTCCATGCCCAGATAGGGCGCCTGCACCAGTTTGTAGCCGTCGTTGTAGAAGGGATAAGGGCCAAACCAGTGCTCAAAGGCTGCCATGGTTCGGGTGGCCTCTTTGGGAAAGTAGTCTTTGGCGCGCTTCAAATCCTGGCGCAGCACCCAAAAGTCGAGACTCAAGGGGCCTTTTTCGCCGGGAAAAGTATCGGAGAAATGCACGTAATCGCCAATGTTGATGTTTACACCGTAGTTGTTGATGGGATTTTGCACCGCCCAGTGAAAGGTTCGGCTGCTGTCGGCGTGGGTTTCTACCCCGCGCAGCCTTCCGTTGGAGACGTTGGTCAGCCCCGGTGGAACGCGCACGCTGATAAGCATGCTGTCGGGCTCGTCGTACATGTGGTCTTTGTTGGGCCACCACACGCTTGCTCCTATTCCCTGGCACGACGAAGCCACAAAAGGATTACCCGCCTTGTCTTTTTTCCAGGTGATGCCCCCATCCCACGGAGGCATGCGAGCAACACGTGGTTTTCCGCTGTAGTACACTTTAATTTGATCGGTCTTGCCCGGAACGGGTTGGTCGGCGAGGTCAATAAACCAAACGTTTCCGTCGCGAGTGGCTTCGAGGCGCTTTTCGTTTTGCATTACGCTGTCGATGCGCAACGGAAGCTGCAAATCAATCTGCATGCGCGGGTGCGACTCCAGCACGCGGTAGGTAATGGTATTGCTTCCGGTGATGGTGCTGTCGGCCGGATTTACAAAGACATCGAGGTGGTAATGCTGTAAATCCCACCACGCGCGCTCTGGCGTAATGGTGCCGCGCAAGGTGTCTTGTCGTGTAAAGGAAGTACGCTGAGCTTCAGCCTCTGCAAACACAAGCAGGCATATCAGCAAAACAATCAAAATGCGCATGGCCAAAAGTAACCAAATAATATGCCGCTTGATGATGACCGAAATCCTCAAACCGAAGCAAAAAGCGTGTGCAGAACAAATTTTTCTCCTCCTGAAGGTGTATTTGGGGAATTTCCAGAAACCCCACAAATCAAGGCAAAAGACGTATTGAAACGTTTACATACGGTTATATGCGGATGCAAGCACTTACGATACGACTTGGCCCGCCGCGAATACCGGACTTTGCAGTGTCAATCGATTGCGACAACAACATTCATTCACAAACAATCAAAATTCATACGTCATGCAAAACTTAAAGAACAACGTGCAACTGATCGGACGCCTGGGCATTGACCCGGAAGTAAAAACCTTTGGAGAGAACAAGCGCATGGTGCGTCTGTCGCTCGCCACCAACGACAAGTACCGCAACTCACGCGGCGAAACCGTTGAAGACACCCAATGGCACAGCATTGTTGCGTGGGGCAAAACTGCCGAGATTGCCGAAAAGTACCTCAAGAAAGGTCAGGAGGTGGCAGTGCGCGGCAAGCTCAACACCCGCCAGTACGACGACGCCAACGGCAACCGCCGCTACCTCACCGAGGTGGTGTGCAACGAGCTGATGATGCTTGGTCGCAAGAGCGAGAACGCTTAAATACAATAAGAGTTAACGCAAAAACACCCCTGTCCGATCATCGGGCAGGGGTGTTTTATTATTCCGTTCTCTGATTAGACTAGTACTTCACAAAGCGGTGGTTAATCACCTCGTTGTTGCGCTCAATCTGGAGGATGTACATCCCAGAGATCAGCGGCGATACATCCAGCATCTGTCCGGTCATACCCTTGTGTAGCACAACTTTTCCGCTGAGGTCAAACACGCGCAGAAACAGGTTTTCATCCGGATTGGGCGACACAATGTTCAGGAAATTATTGGTGGGGTTCGGGAAAATGCGGAATGCATCCTGCTCGACCATCTCCTCCACCTCTGTGCTGATATCTTCCTCAATCATGGTGATGGTGGTGTTGATGTCGGGGAAATCCACCTCGGTGGTGATGCCCGAAGGCCAGCAGATAGTGATTTTCTCAATCTCGGTATCCTGACCTATTCCGAAGTGCGTGGTCAATGAACTGGCAAACTTAAAGCCGTCGCCTGCGCGTACGTCACGGATTTGCGTTCCGAGGGCACTCTTCACTTCCACGCGGGCTCCAATTCCACCTGAGTTGCTCACGGTTCCTACGGTGATGATTTTAATCCAGTTGTTGCTGTTTCCGTCGTTGTAGTAAATTCCGTTTGAACGAACGATATCGAGGAAGCCGTCATTGTTCATGTCGCCCACAGCACCATTGGACACGTTTACCGGCGCCTGGGTAAAGGTAAAGTCGCCGTTGTTGAGCCACACCCAGTTTCCGGCGCCCATAATATCGGCGTAGCCGTCGTTGTTGAAGTCGTGCGTCATCCACTCAATGCTGGTAGAATTAAAGGTGTCAAAACCTGAGCCTTCGGTGACATCGGTAAAAGTTCCGTCACCATTGTTCATCATCAGCTTGTGTCCACCTGCCGTAAACGAGCTGGCTCCCACAAATACATCCAGGTAGCCATCGTTGTTGAAATCGGCCCATGCAGACGACCAGGTCTGGATTCCATCGGCCAATCCGATTTCCTCAGCTACCTCGGTAAAGGTGCCGTCGCCGTTGTTGCGGTGCATTTGGTTCACGCTTGCAGCCGACCCCGCTCCTTTGCATTTGGCGATAAAGAGGTCAGGCAGGCAGTCATTGTCGTAATCGACAAAAATTGACCCGTAGTTACCTCCGTTGGGGGTATCGCCCATGCCGCCCTGATTGAAGGTGAGGTTCCCCTCGCCGTCGTTGATGTAGAACACGTTGGGGGCCACATCGTGGCACATAAAGGCATCGAGGTGACCGTCGTTGTTGATGTCCACCATGTTTCCACGCTGACTGAATACGTATTGCGGAAATTCAGTTGGTGTGTAGCCTGTGCCGTCTTCGTTGGCGAAGAGAAATGCCACTCCTTGTCCGTTTCCGTACATCAGGTCGGTGTAGCCGTTTCCGTCAATATCACCGGCAGTGAGGCTCCAGCTTGCAGTAAATTGAACGGGGCCTGTTTCGTGGTCTACCGTCTCGAAGGTACCGTCGGGCTGCTGATAGCTGATTCGGATTTGAGAGCTGCTGGTAGAAACTACGTCGTCCAAAAAATCGCCGTTCATATCTACCGCTCCCACGGAAGAGCCAATGGTACCCATGGGAACAAATGTGAATCCCATCGGGGTTTGTCCGGGATCGTTTTCAATAATCTGAAAATCAAACCCGGCAGATGTCCAGCGGTTATCGAAAGAAATGTAGTACACCACATCGGCCTCGGCGTCGAACGTGAGCAGCGAGGTGAGACCGGAGCCCCCATCGTCGTCGCCGGCCACACATTCAAGCTCCCCACACAATCCTGTGTGCACGTGCATGCGGGTATCCACACCACCCGTACCGGGAAGGTCGGTGGTTATGGTTACGGTTTTGTCTTCGGGTGTAGTGTAGAGATACCACATTCCTGCGGTGGACCCTCCTCCTCCCGAGGCGCAAACAGGCAGCGGAACTTCAGAGCCGTTTACTTCGGGTACGGTGTAAAGGCCTTCGGTAACGGGCATGGCTTCGGCGCAGGAGTCCTGAGCCATTACAGCCGCCGCAGGCAGGCTCAAAAGGGCAAGAATAAGTAGTGATTTCTTCATGATTGATTTTGTTAGATTGGCTAATCGCAATTGATTGAGAGTGAATTGATGTACTCGGTTATGAGTTCCAAACCCTCCTCGTGCACCACGGTGCGGCCGAGCAAGGGCATGCGGAAATTTTCCTGGTTGGTAGCAAGCCGGTAGTGCATCACCGATTTGGTGGTGTTGCCCGGCGACAAGATGTGTGTGTGCTGTGGCTCTACCGCTTCTTCTGGTTCTACACATACGCCATGGTTCTCGAGGATGTCTGACTCATCCCATGCAAGTCGAATGGCCCGGTAATCACAGTGGCCGCCGTCGGTATGACAGTGGGCGCAGTTCATGTCGAGATAGGCCCGCACACGGTTCTGCAGACTTTCGTTTACGTCGTCCCAGGCAGCCACGGCACCTATGTTGGAAGGCACGTTACCGCCGAGGTATCCTTCCTCCTGCCAGCGCACCAACTGGTTGGCCACTCCCTGGTCGTATGCGTAGTTTTTATTGAGCTGCTGTGGCTTGGTACCGATGGGCATGGCCTGCTCGTACGATTTGTGGCAGGTAAAGCACTCCAGTTCGTTGGGAATGCGGTACACCACTTCGCGCATCTGGTTGTTTTCGTCCATCCATTGCAGGGGCACGTTGCTGCCGTTATTGTCGAGCAGGGCCTCGGTTTGCGCTTCGTTCCACACGTAGTTGGCAAACTCCCACGAGCCGTTTCTGCGGAACATCAACCGGGTTTCCAGAATGCGCGTTTCGTTGTTGGGAAGTACGTTGTTGTAGTAGAAATTCTTAATCAGCACGGTACCGTTTGGAAAGGCCAGCGGTGCATTGTCGGCCACGTAACTCGCCGACGCTCCCTGCGGCATCCATACAAAACGTTTTTTGCTTGCGTAATCAGAAAAAAGCGGGGTAATCACATCGTAAGGCAGCACGCCGTGGTTGGGGGAGAGTTCGTGCATATCGCCCGTAAAAAAGGCGTAATCTGCCAAACTTGGATAAGGTACTTCGTTGACGTCAAAGACCACAGCGCCCTCTACCGGAGGGGGCGGCGGTGTACTGGGCGAAGGCGTAGAAGGCTCTTCGGGATTGTCTTTTTTGCAGGCCCACACTGCCAGGAGCAACAGGGCCATCACTAAATAAACGCGCATTTTGCTTGCAGGTATCAATGCCAAAGCTAGTCAAAAGTTGTTTGGTTGGGATTATGACGTGGGAAAATGGAGTTCGTTGTTTGGCCGGTGAGAGAATGGGGTGATGAGTCAATTAGCCGATTAGCCAATGAGCCAATGAGGCAATGAGGCAATTAGACGATAGGCCAATTAGACGATTAGACAGTTGGCCAATGAGGCCCGATAACAGTTTGGGTAAAGTGCCCGGGTTCTGACTTGACGAACGAATATTTATTCTTGTTGATACCCTATATCAGATAAACACCACACTCGTGTCACTCTGAGCCCAAGCGAAGAGTCTCCGCGCACGGGATGGGAATCGGGTG
>SKUL01000298.1 GCA_007129985.1 Flavobacteriales bacterium | reverse complement strand
TCTCAAACCTTTCAATACCATGGCAACAATTGCAAAAACCCCAACCCTGTCCAAAAACAACGTGATGCGCATAGGCATCAGTGTTGGCGCTGCGGCCGTCATCTGGATAGTTCTGATTATTATGGCCAACCTCTTTGTTCGCAACGAAATGGCACACCGCATACTAACCCTGCTCGGCGGTTCATCGCTCGGCTACATTCAATTTATTTGTTATTCCATAACCATATACGCATTGTTTCATTTGCGCGATTTGAATGGATACATCAAAAACCAATTCAAGGGCTTTGAACTGAAGTTGCTTCCTGAAGAGGATCAGCTTATTCTGACCCCTGAAGAGGTAGCCGATATCAAACTGAGCGTGATTGAAATCGAAAAACGCGGTGTGGTGTACCTTCTCACGCAGTTCATTAAAAACACCTGTACGCAATACCGCAACAACCAGAGCATTCCCGAAACCATGCAGGTGTTGGAGACCCAAATTGTGAACAGCAAGGAAGAGCTGGAAGGAAAACTCAACATGTTGCGTTACCTCATCAGCAGCGTAATGTCTATAGGATTTATCGGCACCATTATCGGACTGGCCTCTGCCATTGGAAATGCGCACCTCGCCAAGTCGGACCACGGACTTTCTATCCTGACATCCTATCTCTCGGTAGCATTTGACACCACCCTCGTGGCCCTTTTGATGGGATTGATTCTTAACTACTTCTACCACCAATACCTGGAGCGCATGGACGTGTTCTACGCACAAAGCAAGGTCTATGTGATGGACAATCTGGTGAGCCGAATCTACCGGCACGCCAACGATTAATTCACAATCGTTTCAAAGCAGGGAGGCCGTTGTGCCTCCCCCTTTTCGAAACTCCTCACGGCGATTTAATCATTGTTGTGAGCCTTTCCGCAGGAAAAACCGATATTAGACAAACCCAAACAACCGAAACCAAACAACATGAAGCTCAGCCACGTGATGGTAAGTGAAACCGGCCTCAAGCGTACCAACAACGAAGATGCCGTTGCATTTGTGGTGCCCGACAAGCCCTGGATTGCCCGCTCAATGGGCGCACTGGCGGTGGTTTCAGACGGTATGGGGGGCTACGAAAGAGGCGAAAAAGCCTCGGCCATGGTGGTGGAGCACCTCTCAAAAACCTACTTCAAAGAAGTGGGGCAACCCGAAGAAAAACTGCGTCAGGCAGCCATTCAGGTAAACAATGCGGTGGTGATGGAAGGCGCGGCCTCCTCACAAAAAATGGGTGCCACCTGCACAGCGATTGCCATTCTGCCCGATGTACTTTATCTCATGCACATTGGCGACAGCAGGTGCTACATCTTTCAAAACTCGAATCTCACGCAGGTAACCAACGACCACACCGCTGCCAACGAAATGGCCCAATCGGTTTCGCTTCGCAATTCCGAGCAAACCCTGCTTTTCAATCCGCACGCGCTCACCAAAGCCATGGGCATCAAGCTCTCCAGCGGTTGTCAGGCAGATGTTTTTTCTTTGAAAAACACCTTGCAAAACGGCGACAGAATTGTGCTTTGTTCGGATGGCGTGTATCTGCACATGAGCGATGCAGAGCTGCGCGATTTGCTTCTACAGAGACTTTCTCTCAAAGAAACGTCAGACAAGCTGGTGAAAACCATCCTGAAGCGCGGCGCCCAGGACAATTTTTCTTTCATCATTGTGGAAGTTCAGACCTAAGCAAACAACAAACCAACCCAATGGAAACGCCCATAAATCAAGATGTAACACACCTGCTCAACGACTGGAGAGACGGAAACGAACACGCCATGGGCAGGCTCATGGACGTGGTGTACGACCAACTCAAGCTGATGGCGCATCGCTACAATCTCAAAGAGCGGCAAGACAACACACTCAACACTACGGGCCTTGTACACGAGGCCTTTTTGCGCATGGTGGAGCAAAAAAACCGCAACTACGAGAACCGCTCGCACTTCTATGCCATCGTCTCAACCTGTATGCGTCGCATTATTCTGGAAGTAGCCCGCTCAAGAAATGCCCAGAAAAGAGGCAGCGGAGCGCACAAGGTGGAGCTACAGGATCATTTTCTGATTTCAGACAACGACGCAGAGCAAATTCTAAGCGTAAACGACGCCCTCGAAAAGCTGGAACAATTCGACCCCAAGCTGGCGCAAATTGTAGAATACCGGTACTTTGGAAGCATGAAACTGGAAGAAATTGCCGAGGCCATGCAGTGCTCGTTGTCAACAGTGAAACGAGACTGGCGCCTGGCAAAATCGTGGTTATCTGCGGAATTTAAGGATATCTAAACCGCCGGTTATGGGCAATATGGACAAAGAAACCTGGCAAATAGTAAAGCAGCACTACGCTGAGTTACTCGAGCTTTCGGAGGAAGCGCAGCAGGACTATATCTCTGCCCTGAAAGTTGAACACCCTGAAATTGCCGAATTACTGGAATCACTGCTCAAAGAAGAGGACGAAGAAGCCACGCTCGACCAGCCTGCGGTGAGCAAAATCAAAGAAAGCAACCCGCCTTCTGAGCACGATCTTATCGGCACGCAAATCGGTAAATACAAGCTCAACTTTTTAATTGGCGTGGGCGGAATGGGCCGCGTTTACCTCGCCGACAGAACAGACCTTGAAGCCCACCAGCAAGTTGCCATCAAGCTGATATTCTCAGGGTTTTTGAGCGATGTGTACGAAAAACGCTTCGACCGCGAGCGGAAAATTCTGTCGCGGCTCAACCACCCACATATTACGCGCATTTACGACGGCGGTATTGCCGAATCGGGCAGTCCTTACATTGTGATGGAGTACGTGGAAGGACTTCCGGTGATAGAGTATGCCGACGAGCACAAGCTCTCGCTCGAAGCCCGTTTGGAACTCTTTCTCGACATCTGCAGTGCCGTGGCCTATGCCCACCAGAATTTCATCATGCACCGCGACCTGAAGCCGGGCAATATTTTGGTTACCCATCACGGAATTGTAAAGGTTATAGACTTTGGTATTGCTAAAATTCTGGAGGATGACGCGGCTGAGGATGAGCTTACCGTGATGGGCTACATTCCCCTCACGCCTGCTTATGCCAGTCCGGAGCAACTCAAGGGCGAGCCACTTACCATGGCGTCGGACATTTATTCGCTCGGAGTGATTCTTTACGAGCTGATTACCGGAGTAAAGCCTTTTCCGGGCAGCACCAAATCGAGCCTTGCCCTCACCCAGCGGCTGAACCACACCTCGCCGCCACCAAGACCCAGCTCGCGGGTGGTGCCGAATATTTCAGAAGATGCAAAGGCATGGCAAAAGAAGGTGCGGGGCGATTTGGACAACATCGTGCTCAAGGCACTCAAAGAATCGCCCGAAGAGCGCTACAACAGCGTGGAACAGTTTGCCGAGGATATCCGCAGGTACAACAACAATTACCCGGTTCTTGCTCAGCCCGACAGCATTGGGTACCGCTTTCGGAAGTACGCGCTGAGAAATAAATCGCTGGTAACACTGGGAGTTGTCCTCGCGCTGATTCTCATCGGAGGCATTGCTGCTACTCTCTGGCAAGCCCGCGTTGCGCAAATTGAACGGAATCAAGCCCAGCGCGAAGCCGCCAAAGCCAAGCAAATTACCGAATTCATCACGAACCTGTTTGAGTACTCCGACCCGAATAAAACCAAAGGTGATGTCATCACATCTGAAAATCTTCTGGATTTGGGCTCCGAACGCCTTAAAGAACTCGACGGCCAACCAGCTATTCAGGCAGAAATGTATCGGGTAATTGGCGAGCTGTACCAAAAGCAGAACCTGTATAATCAAGCCGATACGCTCTTGCACAAAGCCCTTGAACTCTTTGAGGGCGTTTACGGACCTCAGCACTTTGAAGTGGCCAAAACAACACTGCTGCTGAGCGCGCTGCATTCATTTATGAGGAATACTGAATCTTCTATCAAGTATGCCGAAAAAGCCGCCGCTTTCTTTTCACAGCGCAAAAACGAATACAGACTGGAATACGTAAAGGCAATCAACTACATAGGACGCGGAAAAAACCAAATGGCCGATTATCAAGGGGGACTGCAAATTCTTGAGGAAGCAGCGCAGTTTATGGAAACCTGGCAACAAGCCACGCAACCCGAGTCCGTCATAAAAGCCAGTGTGTACAATGACCTTGCGGTGTCGCATCGGGATTTGGGAGATGCAGAAAAGGCGCGCTCATTCCTGTTTAAAGCCTTGAGTCAGATTATGGAGGCTCAAGGCGAAACCGACCAGAATGTTTCATCTATGTACGGAAACATTGCCCGTAATTATTTTAATGCAAGTCAGTACGACTCGGCAGAGTATTTCAGTCTGAAGGCATTGGAAGTAGAAAGCATCATTCACAAAGGAAAACCAAGTTATTCTGCGCAATACACCCACACAGATTTAGCAAAAGTGTATCTCAATTTGAATGATTATGACGCAGCCTTCCGGCATGCGAAAAAAAGCCTTGAGATGGCCCGTGCGCTTTATGGCGAAATGCACATGAACACTTCGCTGGGGCTGGGTGCTATTGCCGATGTGTATATAGCCCGCAACATGAATGACAGCGCAGAAATATACCTTGAAGCCTCCATGCATGCCGCCGAGACTTTTTTCAACGGAAAACATCCGTGGCTGGCGTGGGATTACTGGGACAAAGCCAAGCGCTACCATCAAATGGGCAATCTCAGCAAGGCCATCGAAATCAAGCGGAAATGTGTGGACATGTACCATGAAATCATGCCCCATGAAAAGCAGGACATTGCCGAAGCCAACGAAATTCTTGCCTTGTGGTTGGCAGAGGCTGGCCGGCAACAGGAGGCCGAAAAACCACTCAGAGAAAGTGTTCAGTTTCGGGAGGAAGCACTGGGTATCAACGCGCCCGAAACCCAGCAATCACTGTTAAATCTTATCAACTGGCTGGAAAAAAACGGAGCACATCAGGAAGCCCTTTCTTTGAGAGAGCAGCTAGTTGAGACATCCGACGAAACCTTCTGAGACGACCCGATAAGCCGGCAAGAATCTACTTCTGCCTTATAAGGCGCTCAAACTTTGCGGGAAGTTTGGCCCGGACCTCAATCACCTTTCCGTTTACAGGATGCACAAAACGCAGCATTTCTGAATGCAGAAAAAGACCTTTACCGCGAAGGGTATTTTCGCCTGCATACTGAACATCACCCAGTATGGGACAGCCCAATGATGCCATGTGAATGCGCAATTGGTGTCGCCTGCCCGTATGGGGAACCAGTCGCAACAAATGAAGCTGCCCAAAACGTTTGGAATCCACCGAGCGCAGCACCTCATAGCTCGAATGAGCCAGTTTATCCGCTATTGGGAGATGTACTTCGCCTTCGGGATGTACACTCCCGGCTACCACGGCGGCGTAGTGCTTTTCTACTTGCCGATCCTCGAACATTTTGTTCAGGGCTGCCAGGGTCTTTTGGGTTTTGGCCACCAGCAAAGCACCGCTGGTCGGAAAGTCCAAACGGTGCACCGGCTCCGGACGCAGCAGGGCATGGGGCATGGCTGATGGCGCAAAATTTCCGACGAGGGCATTCTCCAAAGTACGCCGCTGATTTCCGCTTACAGCTATACCTGCGGGTTTCACTACAACGGCCAGATACTCGTCTTCGAACAGCACGTCAAGTTGAAGCGCAAATGGTGGCTTGTTACTCACTTCCGGACGATGCAGCTCAACGCTCTCGCCCCCGTGCATCCAGCGACCCGTATCTGCCATCTCACCATTTACGCGCACCCAACCCCGGTCAATGGCTTTCTTCATGCCCTTGCGAGATGGTATGGCCTCAAACCAACCCGCGCAGATATCCGAAAGCCTGCGTGGCTCGGGCAAGGGCGGCACGGTGTATTGTTCCGGTTGTGGCAAAGTTGTGCTGCAATTTGATTGTGAAAGGTACGCTTTGAACACAAAACACTCAGGGACCTTGGCCACAAGCATATTTGCGGCTGCGCCCTTAAAGCTCCGCTTCGTGGGTTC
>SKUL01000031.1 GCA_007129985.1 Flavobacteriales bacterium | reverse complement strand
CCCACTGGCTCATGGCTCCTGCCACCATGCCGCTTCGGTTTCCGCTGCGGCAGTAAATGTAGTAGGCCTTGTTAGGGTCCAGCGCTTTGATTTGCTCTGCAAAGCCGCCGCTCATCAGGTCAATGTTGATGGCGCCGGGGATGATTCCGCTGAAGAACTCACCGGGAGTGCGTACATCGAGCACCACTGCGTTCGGGTTGTTTTTAATGCCGTTTTCAAAAGTGCGGCTGTCCATATTCTTGTACATGACTCGTGTTTTTTAATCTGATTTCTTAAACCGATACAAAGGTAGGACGGATTGAGTCCACGGGTCGTAACCGATGTTACCCAAGGGTACTACCGGATTTGGGCATTACGGTCATCCTCTGTGGCGCAACCAACGCGCAAACACCACATCGTGTACCAAAAATTCATCGCCCAGTTGTACCACAAACTCTTTGTTTTGCAGTTGTTTCAAGGCGCTGGCTACGGTGCTGGCGGCTCCCAGTTGGTGGCGCAACAGTACTTCCTTTGAGAGTGGATTTACCAAAGGTTCCTCTTTCGCAATAGCCCGCAAAACATTCCATTGGGTAGAGGTGAAAAGATTGAAATAGTTGATAAACACGTTGTTTTCCTGCTGCAAAACTTCTTGTTTTACACGGTTCAACGCCTCCGTATTGGCGTGCTCAAAAGACCCGTACAGCCTGTTGCAAAGCAATTGCACACAATAGGTTTGTCCGCGGCTCCAACGGTAGATTTCATCCACCACCTCGCCATCAATTTTCTTTTTTGCCGCCTTGAAATGCCTGGTGATAAATGTCCGGTATTCATCAAGTGGGATAGGCTGCAGTTCTTTGAGTTGGGCGCTTCGGTAAAAAGGGCGGTTTTTTTCGGCGAACATAGACATCATCATTTGCCGGTGACTGCCACTGAAGATGAAATGGATTTGGGCAAACTGCTGCGCCCAGGTGCGGAATATGGCCTCGGCGTTTTCCTTTTCAAAGGTGCAAACCTGCTGAAATTCATCCATTGCAATCACCACGGGCATTTTTCGCGCAGCCAGAAATGCCCCCAGCGATTCAAGCGAATGCGCCGGTGAGGGCCCTTGCCGCAATCCCATAGAGAGCGATGGCAGACCGGTCATGGGGTCAATGCTGATGTCGAAGCCCACCTTTCCCAACATCTTCATAAAGGCCGTACCCGCACCGGAAGAGGCTTTGCCGTATCGCTGAACCACGGCGCGGGCAATTTGCAAAATGGCGTCTTCGGTGGTTTGGGTAGCCAGCAGGTCCACAAAGATGACCTCGGCTTTACCACTGCGCTCCAGCTCTTTCAGCACGCATTGAATCATGGCTGTTTTGCCCAGTCTGCGCAGCGAAAAAAGCACGCTGTTCCGACCGTTTTGCAGGTTGTCCTCCAGCCATTTAATTTCGTCGTTGCGATTGCAGAAGTACTTGCGACGGTGATAACCAAGCAGCAGAAATGGATTGTTCGGTGCGTTTTTCATAACGGAGCCCTTTTATTACGAACATCTCGTTACGATAATGTCGTAACGCAAATGTCGTAATAAGCTTCGGATTTTGCAAGCAGCTCGCCAAGCCCACCCTTTATTCGCTGATTTTGCGAATCATACCCCCAAAGATAAAGGAGTGAAAAGGCCACACGGCAAACCAATAGAGCCGTCCCCACACGCCTAAAGGCCGAAAAGTGGCACATTGGTGCAGGGTGTTGTCAATGAGTTTGAATTCGAGCCACGCTTCACCGGGAAGCTTCATTTCGGCATAGAGCAAAAGTCTCTTTTCGTCACGATTGGCATAGAGTACCCGCCAAAAGTCAAGGGCTTCACCTGCCGCAATTTTGGTTGGGTTTTTTCGACCACGACGTAAACCCACACCGCCGTATAACTGGTCGAGCAGTCCGCGAAGTTTCCACAGCCAGTTGGCGTAGTACCAACCTGTGTCGCCACCAATGGACCAAATGCGTTGAAGTGATCGTTCGGGGTCCTGAACCTGAGCTGTGCGGTGGTCGGTAAAGCAGCCAAAGGTGGGCACGCGCATGAGTCGGGCCAATCCTTTTTGCAGTACATCGCTTGATTGCGCGTCCTTCCAGCTTGCATCTACGGCTTCGTTCTGGATTTTGTCAAAAGCCCTGCGAATTGCTTCATCATAAGGCAGTAATCTGATGCTGAGCTGCTCGGCGAGATTATTCGGTTCGCCCACCACTTCCACGCTCATGCTTTGCACAAGGTTGCGGGCAAGCGGGTAAGAGGTTGAGGTCACGAAATACAGCCAGTACGACGATAATTTCGGAGTCATGACCGGTACAGTGATGATGGTACGCTTGAGATTTCGCACAGCGGCAAAACGAAGCAGCATTTGCCTGTAGGTCAGCACTTCGGGGCCGCCAATATCAAAGGACTTACCCAGGCATTCTTCCCTCATCAGCACGCCACTCAGGAATTGTATCACGTTGCGGATGGCGATGGGCTGTGTGCGCGTTGAGAGCCATTTGGGCGCAATCATCACGGGAAGTTTTTCAACCAAATCGCGCATAATTTCGAACGAGGCACTGCCCGAACCCAGAATGATACCGGCCCGCAGCGTGGTGAGGTCAAAACTTCCCGATTGCAGAATGTCTTCCACACTTTTGCGCGACTGTAAATGGCGCGAAAGCGAGGTGTCATTTACAATGCCGCTCAGGTAAATCACCTGTTGCACGGCGGTACTGTTCATGCGCGAAGTGAAGTTACGCGCGGCATTGGCCTCCAGTTCTTCAAAATTGCCGGTACTTACCGACATGGAATGAACGAGGTAGTAGGCCGCCTGGCAGTCTTCGGGCAGGTTGTTCAGGGTTTCCGGTTTCAACAGGTCGGCTTCCACCACTTCAAGTACTCCGAGATTTTGATACGGAATCGTGTCAAACCGCTTGGTGTCGCGCACCACGCATACTACGTGATGTCCGCTTTTGAGCAACACGGGCAGCAGGCTCTTTCCGATGTATCCAGTGGCGCCGGTAAGAAGTATTTTCATGGTGTAGGTTGAATCAATCAAACCGCCGGAGGGACGGAAAGTTCAACGGGTGCTGTGTAAACGCTTTTGCATTAACTCCTCACAAAACCTATGCTGGCAGGCAAAAAAAGAGCCCCGTGGTGAGGCCCTTTGTGATTTGGTTTGTGTGGGATATTATCTCCTGCCCGAGCCATAAGACCTGCTAAAGCGTTTGGGTCGTGGGCTAGCGTGGGCGTGAGAAGCTGCCGGTCTTTGCTGATTGCGGCGGCCACCTGTTTGCTCAGCTTTTGGGGCTTCGCGGTACACGCCGGGATTTTCGCAGGGGTAAGGGTGGTCGGTAATCACGGGCACTTTAAGCCCGATTAGTTTTTCGATGTTTCGCCAGTCTTTTACCTCTTCAGGCATACACAGCGCGAAAGAACGTCCGGCAGAACCGGCCCTTCCCGAGCGACCGATGCGGTGCACGTAGGTTTCGCTGATATTGGGGATTTCGTAGTTGACCACATAGGTAAGTCCCTCCACGTCAATGCCTCTTGCGGCGATATCGGTGGCTACAAGGACGCGCGTTTTGCCGTCTTTAAAATTGCTCAGCGCCCGCTGTCGGTTGTTTTGCGACTTGTTGCCGTGAATGGCTTCGGCGGTGATGTTCTTTTTGTTCAGCATGCGCACCACCTTGTCGGCGCCGTGCTTGGTGCGTGTAAAAACGAGCACGGTTTCCATCTTTTCCTCGTTGATGAGGTGCACGAGCAGGTCGTTTTTATCCTGTCGCTCCACGTAGTAAAGCCGTTGGTGAATGGTTTCGGCCGTCGTGCCCTGCGGGGTGATGTCCACGCGTTTGGGCTGGTGCAACATGCTTTGCGACAGTTTCACAATGTCGTCGGGCATGGTAGCCGAGAACAGGAGCGTTTGTCGTTTTTGGGGGATGATTTTCAAAATCTTCCGCACGTCGTGGATAAAGCCCATATCGAGCATACGGTCGGCTTCGTCGAGGACAAAAATCTCCAAGTCATTCAGGTGGATAAAGCCCTGCTGCTGAAGGTCGAGCAAACGGCCTGTGGTCACTACTAGGATGTCCACACCTTGTTGCAGGGCGCGGGTTTGAGAGCCTTGTGTTACACCGCCAAAAATCACGGTGTGGCGCAAACCGGTGTGGCGGCCGTAATTGGCAAAACTTTCGCCAATCTGAATGGCCAGCTCGCGGGTAGGCGTGGCAATGAGGGCGCGTATCGGTCGGCGACCACCTTGTTGGGCTTTGCGGCGCTCCATCAGTTGGTGCAGAATGGGTATGGCAAAGGCGGCGGTTTTTCCGGTTCCGGTTTGGGCACAGCCCAGTAAATCGCGGCCCGACATCACTACCGGTATGGCTTGTTGTTGAATAGGTGTAGGTGTGGTGTAGCCTTCTTCCGCCACTGCGCGCAGCAAGGCAGGGTGAAGGTTCATTGAATCAAATGTCATAAAAAATAGGGGTGTTGTGTGGGCCCGGCTTCATTCGTTCATGCGGGCCTCAATAAGAATTGAGCTGCAAAGATACACTTTTTTTATTAGGGGCGTGAGATTGAGGCGCACCGGCTTGACGAGATGCAGTGTGTTTCCTTTTGAACTTGGGGTTTAACCGTGTTGAAGCAAGGTCTGGGACTGGTCAAGCGCAGGCATGCAAAACGCGCATGGTGCGAAGATAGGGGGTGTGGGGGAGTATCTACATTTCTATAGAGTGCAGAAGCTTTCTCAGTGGTTTTACACGCTCACGACTAACTGGAATGATTGCGCCGTTCTCCAATTCGATTCCGTTGGACTCCTTCCAATAGGCCGCAAAGTGAATTGCACCAATAAACTGGCGGTGGCATCGAAAAAAACAATAGAAACCCACCTTTGCGCCACAGCACAACTTTTCTTCAAGTCCTGATAAACTATGAAATACCGTTGCTATGCTATGGTTGATCAAGTGCACTTCCGCGTACTTATCGCAAGACTTAAAAAACATTATTTCATTCAATGGCTGGAATATATAGCCCTTGGTGGTCTTGAGTAAAATCTTTGGACTTTGTATCATGGCTTACTTGGTTTTGTTCTGCATGGTAAAAGTCGTGCAGGCGATGCTCCGGGTTTAGCGCAGAATTACGGCAATCTGAAAAACAGGTAAATCTACCCACATGGATTATCTAGGAATCATATCTCCCACATACTGATATTCAGATGATGCCTGTATTTTTTCTCAGTATAGAGTCAGGTGAGGAAAAATGTTAGAACGAAGATAGTGAAGGGCTGCCAGATGTCAGGGGTCACTTCAGTAACGCGCCATGAAATCGCTTTCGCAGTGATACCCCCGCTCAGCGCAACAAACCTTTTCACCAACATTTGTTTCTGCCAGAAAATTACGCCCTTTTCAAATCGGTCTGGGCTTGAATAACTTGGGCCGTCAGACTGTCTCACAATCCACCTCTCCACACATAGATTCTTGATAACTTTCATGTGAAGGACGGTTATTGCATTGAATAAATGGCGATCTTCAAAGCATGAAATACGTACAAGGAAACGACCGCTACCAGTCAAAGGTCAGCATGGGGTGCCTGGATGATACGGTGGATGCCGACAACCCGGTGCGGGTGATAGATGCCTTTGTCGATAGCCTACTGCTGGAGTCTTTTGGCTTTAGGCTGGATTACGGCGAGAATGGCCGTCCGGCATACCACCCTGCTGATTTGTTGAAGCTCTTTATCTACGGATACCTAAACCGCATTCGCTAATCGCGCGGGCTGGAGGCTGAATGCAAACACAACATTGAGCTGTTCTGGCTGATGAAAGAGCTGCGCCCCGACCACAACACCATCAACCGCTTCAGAAAAGACAACGCCGAGGCCATCCGGCAAGTGTTTAGGGCCACGGTACAAACCGCCCAAAACCTGAACCTTATTGGTGGCGCGCTGCTGGCCACCGACAGCACCAAGCTGCGCGCACAAAACAGCAAGAAGAACAACTACAACGCAAAGAAAATAAAGCGGCACATTG
>SKUL01000078.1 GCA_007129985.1 Flavobacteriales bacterium | reverse complement strand
TTCCACGCCTCCATTTCTGCTTCAATCGAAAAAGTGGTTTGCAATGCGCTTACTTTTCCTTTTGCGGAATAAGGTGAACATCGCGCTGCGGGAAAGGAATTACAATATCTTCCTTGTCAAATGCTTCTTTGATTTTTTCGAGATTGTCCCAATACACCACCCAAAAGTCCGGGGTGTTTACCCATGCACGTGCGAGGAAGTTGAGCGAGCTGTCTCCCAGATTGGAAAGCACCATAAGTGGCTCAGGTTCTTTGAGTATACGATCTTCTTCGCTGAGTATTCTCAACACAATGCTACGCGCTTTTTTCGTGTCGGAACCATAGCTGATGCCAATCTGCCACTCTACACGACGGGTTTCTTTTCGTGTGAAATTGGTAATGGGTTGGTTGGCCAGTTGTCCGTTGGGCACAATCACCGTTTTGTTGTCGGGAGTGCGGAGTGTGGTGTGCAGGATATCTATGTTTTCTACAACACCCAAATGTCCTTGCGTTTCGATAAATTCACTAACCCTGAATGGTTTGAACAGAAGTATCAGTACGCCGCCGGCAAAGTTTGCCAGGCTTCCCTGAAGGGCGAGACCAACCGCTAGACCAGCGGCACCCAATGCCGCTATGAAGGACGTGGTATCTACGCCAATCATAGAAACCACGCTGATGACGAGCATCACCTTCAGGAAAATGGCCACTACTTTGGCCAGAAACATAATTAAGGCAGGGTCGTTTTCCTTTTTTTCGAGATAGCCCGTGAGCATCTTCACAGCCAAGCGAATGAGCCGCAAACCAATCCATAGGGTGATGATGGCGAGAAGTATTCTAGGTCCGTTTTCGAGGATCATTTTCCACGAGTACTCGGCAATTTCCTCCAGTTCCATAGGGTTGAATTTGGCTGCTAAATTACAGAAGTTTGGTACGACAGAGCAAAAAGAAAGGCTACCCATAAGAGCAGCCTTTCATCTAACCAATCAATCTACTTTACTCAATCAAGAATCACCGCTTTCGGGTATTTTTCCTTCCAGAAATCTAACTTAGCGAGGTCTTTGATGGTGATAATCGTTTTATGGTCAAGCCTAACCCGGATTTTTTTTACCAGGCTTTGCTTTTTATTTTCTGTGGCACTCATGACGTTCGTGTTTCTGTTGTTACAACAGTAAAACGCCGGAGTTGATTATCTGTTTTGGATAGCCGACTGAATTAGGCTTTTTTGGCAACTTCAACCACAAAGGTTCTCACAGTTTGTTGTCGCACGTGTTATTTCTTTCGACTGTATATCTGCGCCTCCTCAATTGAGCCCCACAGCACTTTGTTATCCGGATCACATGCTGCTTCGTACCAATCCAGCTTTTTGGCAGTCAACATCATACGCATTTTGGTATGGTGGCCACCGTGCTCGTTCAATTCGCAGAATTGTTCAACGGTTTCGCCATTAAACACAGCGAAGCCATCGTAGTTCAAAAACATTTCGCAACCGTTTTCCAGTCGGAGTCTATCAATATCCAATATGGCTTCAAGTTCAGCCTGACTCAAACCGCCTTTTACTTCAAGACCTTTGGGCAAGAGGTACAATTCAAACATCATGTGCTCGCCCATTTGCTCTACACTGAATACCCACTGTCGGTTGGGTTTGTCAGGGGTAGAGACGTTGCTGCGCTCCATGTAAAACCAGTGGTCTGCGTAATCTTCCCAAATGCGCACAAAGCGTTTGATCTGATGCTCTTCGTATTGAGGTAGCAGTTCCTCGCCTTCAGTGGTGTAGGTGTCAACCAACCATTCACTTAAATACAGAAGGTCGTCTTCGTGTTCAAATACGTCCTCGTCTTGAGCTTGAATGAAGCAGGGAGTAGTAATCAAAAGGAGCAGAGGCAGGATTAGCTTTTTCATGTTTGTTTCTTTTTAAGGTGTTCGAAAGTACAAAACTACGGCTCGGGCAGAAAATCCAAGCACACCGAGTTCACGCAGTAGCGCAAACCTGTTTCTGTGGGGCCATCGTTAAAAACGTGACCAAGGTGAGAATCGCAGTTTGCGCAGATGATTTCAGTTCGGATCATGCCGTGAGTGGTGTCTCTCACTTCACGAATGGTGCCATGTTGAATCGCGGAGTCAAAACTGGGCCAACCGCAGCCTGAGTGAAACTTTGAATGGTGCTCAAAAAGGGGAGTGCCGCAACCTTTACAGGTGTACACTCCGCTTTCAAAGTGCATGTAATACTGCCCGGTAAAAGGTCGCTCAGTTCCTTTTTGGCGAAGAACGCGGTAAGACTCAGGGTCCAGCTTTTCGCGCCAGGCATCATCATCTTTCGGAAAATCTTTCATACCAGTTTAACCCTGTTGCGGCTTATTGGTTTGACGATTCCGGTTATTTCCCGGTTTGCGCTTGCCCTTTTGAAATTTGTTGCGCGGTTTTCCGCTCTTGTGACGGCTTTTGTTTCTTGGTTTACCACCCTCTGCCCGATACTCAGGCCCGGGTTCAAAACCTTCCGGCAGGGGCAATTTGCGTACTTCTTTTTCAATGAGTTGTTCAATGCGTCTGAACTTGTGTTGTTCATCGGGGCTAATGAGCGTTATGGCCATCCCGTCGGTATCGGCACGTGCGGTGCGGCCTATGCGGTGCACGTAATCCTCGGCGTCGTTGGGAATGTCGTAGTTGATAACCAGCTCAATGTTAGCAATGTCAATTCCCCTCGAAACCAAATCTGTAGCAACAAGAACGGTGATTTTTCGGTTGCGGAAGTCGAGCATAATCTGCTCGCGCTCATCCTGATCTAGGTCAGAGGAAATGGCTGCACAGGATAAACCCTGTTTGGAGAGTTTGCGCTCAAGTACCCCCACTGCCTTGCGAGTGGAGCAAAAAACGATCACGCTGTTTAGGTCTTTGCCTTTGAGGAGTTCGCCTACAAGAGCCACTTTCTGATGGTCGTACACGGAATAGGCTACCTGCAGTATGTTCTCAGCGGGCTTGGAAATGGCAATATTGATTTCCGAGGGGTTCTCCATGATTTGCCGCGCCAGATCGCGAATTTTCTGCGGCATGGTGGCAGAGAACATTAGGGTCTGTAGCTTCTTGGGCAGCTTTTCGCGAAAACGGGTGATGTCGGCAATAAAGCCCATATCCAGCATCCTGTCGGCTTCATCCAGGATGAAAAATCTCACATTATCCGTATTGACGTACCCAAGATTGAAGTGCGAATTCAGCCTACCGGGTGTGGCAATGAGTACATCAACCCCGGTTTGAATAGCCTTTTTTTCCTGATCGAAGCTTGTTCCATCACCCCCTCCGTAAATCGGCATGCTCGAAACTCCTGTGAAGTAAGAAAGCCCTTGCAGGTTTTGGTCAATTTGCAAAGCAAGCTCGCGCGTGGGTACCACGATTAGGCATTGAATTCCGGGTTTGGGGTCGGCCTCAATTTGGCTGAGTACGGGGAGTAGAAATGCTGCTGTCTTTCCGGTTCCTGTTTGTGCACTGGCAAGAATGCTTTCTCCATTCAGAATACGCGGTATGGCTTGTTCCTGTACAGGGGTGGGGGTTTCAAAGCGCATAGCGTCCAGACCTTCCATGATGTGGGGATGGAGCCCCATTTCCGAAAACTTCACAAGCAGATTTTTTTGTTCAATGGTTTGCTTCAAAGGTAGAACTTTTAAACGGCACCTTTGCAGTAGTCTCTCTTAACGTATTTTCTGATTTTGGCCGGTGAATGAACTGCGCTCACCGCCCCAAAGTTGGTAACTTTGCGCCAAAGTGTTCACTATGCTTTTGTTGCTTTCACCCGCTAAATCGCTCGACTATGAGTCCCCTGTGCCGTCTGAAACGGCCACCGATACGCGTTTGGACATACACTCAAAAAAGCTTGCCCAGGTACTGAAGAAGAAGTCAGCTGCCGATTTGCGTGAGTTGATGGGAATCAGTGAATCACTGGCCCAATTAAATGCCGAACGCTTTGCACAATGGAAAACACCCATGAAAGCTCCGGAAGCCCGACAGGCGGTGTTTGCATTTCAAGGAGACGTTTATCAGGGGCTGAAGGCAGAAGATTTCAGTGAGCAAGAGCTGAATTACGCTCAAAAACACATACGCATTCTTTCGGGTTTGTATGGTGTTTTACGACCGCTTGATTTGATGCTTCCCTACAGGTTGGAAATGGGAACGTCTCTCGCTGTAAATGGAACCGAAAACCTCTACCAGTTTTGGGGTGACGAGCTTGCCAAATTGCTGAAGTCTGACCTCATGGAGAGTGGAAGCGACGTGATTGTGAACCTTGCTTCCAACGAATACTTCAACGCAGTGAAGAAAGGTCTGAAAGGTGTTACGATTGTCACGCCGGCTTTTAAAGATTTCAAGAATGGCGAGTACAAGATGATCAGCTTCTTCGCAAAAAAAGCACGAGGAATGATGGCTCGTTTTGCGGTGCAGAATGGGATTAGTAATCCGGAAGACCTAAAAGCCTTCGACCATGACGGCTACATTTTTAACAAGGAATTATCCAAAGAAAAGTCGTGGGTGTTTACCCGTGGCTAATTAACTAACACAAATAACACACAAACAACTGATGAAACAATTGATGTTTACCCTGCTTGCCTCTCTCACATTGATGTCGGGCTGCGCGCAATCAGGAAGTAAAAAAGCCGGAAAGAGCGGTGGCGACGCGTTGACTACAGAATTAGATTCTGTGAGCTATGCAATAGGACTCTCCGTGGGAACCAACCTAAAAAGTCAGGGCATGGAACTGAACCCCGATGCAGTGGCCAAAGCGATTGCAGATTTAAATGCCGAGGTTGAGCCTCCATTTGACGCCCAGGCTGCCGATATGATGGTTCGCAACTACATGCAAGCTCAGATGGCCAAACAGCAGGAAAAGAACATCCAGCGCGGAAAGGATTTTCTGGAAGAAAACGCCAAAAAGAAAGGTGTTCAGGTAACAGAAAGCGGATTGCAGTACAAGGTGTTGACCGAGGGTTCGGGAAATAACCCCACCGAGACAAGTCAGGTGATGGTTCACTACCACGGTACACTGATTGACGGCACCGTGTTCGATAGCTCGGTTGAGCGTGGAGAACCTATTACTTTCGGTCTTAACCGCGTAATCAAAGGTTGGACTGAAGGTGTTCAACTGATGAAGCCCGGAGCTAAATACGAATTCTACATCCCCTCTGAGCTCGCTTACGGCGAGCGCGGTTCAGGTCCGAAAATCGGCCCCCACGAGACTTTGATTTTTGAAGTGGAGCTTTTGGAAATAGTGGAGTAACAAGCATCCTTTTCACAAGAGATTGAAAGGAGGCCTTCGGGTCTCCTTTTTTGTTACCAGCTCACATTTACTGACTCGCCGGCTTCGAGATCAATCCAGCAACGCTGCTGCTTACCAACGGTTTTGCGCTCAACTTTTTTACCTGAGATGCGAATCTCTGTGTCGTTAAGTCCGAGTGAAATTCCGTGAATGACCTTCTCTGTTGGGTTGGTAATTATTCCCTCCCGAGCACCGGTTTGAATGAATTGAACATTTTTCACTGCGAGGGTGTGATCCATCCACTCCGCCACGGTAGGAATCCACAAACGGCCTTCATCTCTCCATCGGCCGAGACGCTCAAGCGCACGGTTAAAACCCGGAGCCGCCACCATCAGGCTGTCCTCGTTCCACTGCCAGAAACCTTTGCGAAGATGTACCCACGCAGGATATACGTGGTAAGGTTGAATTCCTCCGTTTCGACATAATTCCTCGATACGGTAATCAGACAAAAAGTAGTCCCACAGAGCATCGTCTTGAACTTCGAGGCCGCTCCAAGTGGGCCAGAAAACAAAGTCGGGATAATTGGGGTGTTGCGCGGCAAACTGCATGGGAAAGGAGTGCCCGAAGCCGGAATAGGGTATTTGCAAGTGATTGTCAAATGTCCACGGGGCATAAACCGTCACATCTTCGTAGTATGGATTCCAGAAATATCTGACGCCGTAATCTTTCCAAAGATCTGTGTAGTTGTGTTCTTTTCCGGGCATCATTCCATCGCATACTGCATTTTCGCGATTGTTGTG
>SKUL01000293.1 GCA_007129985.1 Flavobacteriales bacterium | reverse complement strand
TTGACTGATGGTGCGCGCATGCTGGAATTCATCAAACGCGATGATAAAGGGGAAACCGCTCTTCTTTTCATGCATTTTTTCGAGTTCAGTTCTTACGTTGATGGAATCATGTGCCGAGGAGGTTTCTCCCAAATCAAAGGGATAGTAGTACTTGTTGAAATCCAGCAATTGCACCAGGCGTTTCACCAGCGAGGACTTGCCCACGCCTGTGAGTCCCCAGAGGTTGATGATAAGCGGTTTTTCCTGCATGTAGGGAAAGAGGTACCACGAACTGAGGGTGTCCACCACGTCGTCTATGACGCGGTCAATACCAAAAAACTCCTTTTTCAGAACTGTTTTGGCGTTTTTCAGAACTTCCTGTTTTTGCAGTACCACTTCGCGGCATTCTTGTAGTTGGCTCATGTGTTTTGAATTTTGAGCAAAGCTACCACGGCACTACGCCACAGCATGACGTTGTGGAAAACTATCTGTACTGATTGAGATTTTCGCGCAGAATATCAGTCACTTTCGTTTTCAGGTGAACGGGCTGAAGCACTTTTACGCGCTGACCGTAGCTGAGAATTTTCTGAATCAATTCAAAGTTTACGCGCACGCGGAGTCTGACGCGAAGCTCCTCGTCATTGTCCACCAGAACAATCTGCGAGTTATGCAGCGGAAGGGTTTTGACGTAGTTTCCCTGTCGCGGTTCAAAGGACAGTTCCACGTCTTCCACGGGGCTGAGCGAATAGGTAAGCCCAATGGTATCGGCGTAAAAGTCGGCGGGATTGGGATATTCATCGCGTTTAAAGCTTTCGCCGGTATCCTCCACGCTGTTGATTCTATCGAGACCAAAGCTCCGAAAGTCGTTCCGCTCCAGGGCCCAACCCACGAGGTACCAGCGTTTTTCGTACTCCTTGAGCATAAAGGGCAGCACGCGGTAGGTTTTGGCTTCCTGAAAAAATCGCGCGTGGGAGATGATAACCCGCGTTTGGTTCTGAATGGCCTGAAGCAGCGGAAGCATATGCTCGTGTCCCTTTTGTTCGCCGTGGTTTTCAAAAGAGATGTGGTGGATGGCGTTTCGGTCATTTTTAACCGGTTGTGCCACCATTTGCATCAACTGCGACAAGTTGGCGAGGCGCATAAACTGCTCTGTGTGCCACTCGGAATCGGGCGGGATAAAGTAGCCGTTTTCTGCGCGCTTGTAGGTGATATTCACTTTAAAATCGTCGCGAATGTGTTCAATATCTCGCTGTACTGTGCGTGTGGACACTTCAAACCCCATATCGTGCAGGAGGTCTTTCAGTTCCCGCAAAGAGGTATTACCAGGGCTTCCCAATTTCCGGATGATAATCTGATAGCGTCGTATGGTACCGTGCAGTGAGGGCATAGGATGAGACGGGGCCTTGAGACAATGATAGTGAAAATGTGGGGAAGGGGTTCAAGGTGCAAACATCGAAAAGAATGAACGACTGGAGTCTGTTTCGGACTATTAAATCATTGACTCTGCGACGTATCCATGAGGAAATGCATGAACCTTAACAAGTCATTTTCGGGCATCGGGCTTCTTCAAAAAGAAGTCTAAATACCTGCAGCCTAATCGTTTTTCATTCTATCTTAGCCCAAGATTCAATATTGATTGCATGTTAGGTGATTAAGAAAGCAACAAATTGCTCTGTGCATCTGAAAGAAAGCTGCCTTGTAATACTTCTCAAACATCTAGCAAAGTACAAACTAACGAATGTCTACACAATTAAGAGATGAGATAGTTGTCAATGTAGGACTCGACGCCATATCGACAATCAAAGAAGTGGAAGCGGCCAGAAACCTCAATGTCGGCTGCATGCATCTTGTTCTTGATTTTAACAAGGTCATTTTTCTTAAAACGGGTCGTTTCGTCATAATTGCGTGCCTAATAGAACATTTCCATCAACTGAATGAGAGGGTAAGAATTACCGCAAGAAATGTCTCCGACAGACTGTTGAACTACATCAAGAACATTCGTTTAGACGAATATTGGGGTGATGGGTTTAAACGTACTCACTACACGAAAACTAAAATAGACACGGCTTTATGCTTGTGGCAAATTAGTATCGAAATGATTGACGCTTACGCTTCCTATGCTCAAGATTTTTTTGAAAACAACTACACCCATTTAAGTCTTGACCCTCTGGCGATTGCGCACAAAGAAGTATTCAACAATATCTTTGATCATTCCAAATCACCGATTGACGGCTATGTTCTCACACAAAGATTTCCGTCGCGCCAGGTAATTGAAACTGCTATTTGCGATTTTGGTGTCGGTATTCCCACAACAATAAACAACTATTGGATGCGAACCAAAGGCCGGGAACTAACAGAGAGAAATGCGCTTGCCAAGGCGCTTGAAAGAAGCATGACGGTGGAATCGAAAAAACATAACCGGGGGTTCGGTTTGGATAATCTCATCAATCAAGTCAATAACCAATGTGGTGAACTGAACATCATCAGTAATAGTGTATGGTATAACATCAATATGGATGGTTCAAAACATTTTTACGATTTGCCCGTTTCATTTCAAGGTACTATTATTGTGGTACGAATCGACGAAAACAAGCTGCCTATCGACGAGGATTACATATCTAACGACTTGAGTCTGGAATTTTAACTATCTTAGCAGTATGAAACGCTTAACAGATATTGTCCCCGGTACCTCGACCAATGCAGATGCGTTGCCGTTGCTATTGTTGCTTGAGGAAAGCCGCGATAAAAAGTGCGTTCTGCGATTGTCATTGCGGGGAAGTGGTCCTTTCTCTTCTTCCTTTTTAAACTCAAGCCTAGGCACTTTTATGGACGTGTACGGCGTTGAGGCCCTCAAGCGCACTTTGGTTTTGGCAGAGTATAAGGAGTCGCAAAAAACAATGCTACTGGATTACATCAAGAATTATCAGAACCTTCATTGCTAGACCAGTTCTTGTGACCTTCTCGTTTCACGAATAACAAAGAGTCAACATTTCTCGAGCGCTGATGTAAGACGCGGTACCACCACCCCAACATGTATACTTTTTCGCGATTTCTATACACATCGGGGCGGACGTGTATAGATTTTCGCTATTTTTATACACGTTTTACAATGTTGTCGCCATGAAAAAATTGCCCCCTGCACAATCACCGGATCAAATTGAAAGCAGACAGGTGTTGAAAAAACTCACCACTACCCACGCGGCACTTGCTGAACTCAAGGGTCTTGCAGCCACCATTCCCAATCAGCAAATTCTCATTGATACATTGGCACTTCAGGAAGCGAAGGAGAGTTCGGAAATTGAAAACATTGTAACCACACACGACGAATTGTATCGCAGCAGCTACAGAGAGAAACAATTCGCTTCTCCCGCAGCGAAAGAGGTTTACGCCTACACCGAGGCCCTCAAATTGGGGTTTCGCGAGCTTCAGAAAACAGGGCTGATCAGAACCCAAACTATCCTCAAGGTGCAGGAAGCCATTGAGATGAATAATGCCGGCATCCGAAAATTGCCGGGCACAGTGCTGAGAAACGAATTGACCGGTGAAACAGTCTATACCCCTCCTCAATCGGCCGATCAAATCAACGAACTTCTGGGTAATCTGGAAAAATTCATCAACGACAACGAATTGTATGCGGTTGACCCCCTGATTAAAATGGCCATCATCCACCATCAATTCGAATCCATCCATCCCTTCTACGACGGAAACGGAAGAACTGGCCGCATCATCAATCTGCTATACCTCATCCATCAGGGCTTGCTCAAGATACCTATTCTGTACATCAGCAAATACATCATCAGGCATCGGCAAGAGTATTACAAGCTTTTGCAAACCACACGCGTGACTGAAAACTGGGAGCCCTGGATCCTATATATGCTGGATGCTGTTGAGCAAACTTCCGTATCAACCTTGAACACCATTCAAGGCATTAAAACCTTGATGATGGATTACAAGGAAAAGATAAGAAACAACGAACCCAGGATTTACAGTCAGGACTTGATCAACAACCTCTTCAGACACCCTTACACCAAAATTGCCTCGGTACAAAATGACCTTCAGGTGAGCCGACTCACTGCACAGAAATACCTGAACAAACTGGTTGATTTGGGTCTGCTCAGAAAAGCGAAAATCGGCAAGACCAATTACTACATCAATGACAATCTTGTTCAGCTATTCACCGGCTCGTGACGCTCTCAATAAAAAAAGCGAAGACTCCCGCCTTCGCTTTAACACTTCTTGTTGTGAGTTGATTATCTCCGGTCGCCAAAAAGACGAAGCAGAAACAGAAAGAGGTTCACAAAATCGAGGTAGAGCGTGAGGGCTCCCATCATGGCGAGCTTGCTGGCCTCTTCGGTGCCGTACTCTACGCCCATACCGATGCGCTTGAGTTTTTGGGTGTCGTACGCCGTGAGGCCCGTAAAAATCAACACACCCAATATGCTGATCAGGTAGCTGAAGGCCGCGCTCTGCATAAAGAAGTTCACCAGCATCGCGATGATAATTCCAATCAAGGCCATGCGCAACATAGAACCCATTTTGGTGAGGTCTGTCTCGGTGGTGTAGCCCACAAGCGACATCACGCCAAAAGTTCCGGCGGTGATAAAGAAGGTGGAGGCAATGGAGCCTATTTCATACACCACGAAAATAAAGCTCAAGCTTGCGCCCATCAGCGCTGAATAGATGGCAAACAGCCCCAACATTGATTGCGAGCTCAGCTTGTGAAACATGCCTCCCAGCGCAAAAACCAACAGAAGCGGCGCCAACAGCACCACCCAGCCAAGCATGGAAAAGCCCCCGGTTTCGCTGATTAAATAGCCCACAAGGTTGGGGTCAGTACCGATGTACCACGACACCAATCCGGTTACCGAAAGTGCGCCGGCCATGTAGGTGTACACAGACGACATAAAGTTCTTGGCCATGCTGGCCGATTGCTCGCGGGCAAATGCCGTTTCTCCCGATTGCCAAATGTTATTGTCCATAATTAGTGTAGTTTGGATGAAATCAGAGTTACAAATTCGTTTCGGGTGCGCTCCTCAAGAAACGCGCCAGTGAATGCCGATGTGGTTGTAACCGAGTTTTGCTTCTGTACCCCCCTCATTGCCATACACATGTGGCTGGCTTCCATCACGACTGCCACTCCGGCAGGTTGCAGGGTTTCTTCAATACAATCGCGAATCTGGTTGGTGAGGCGCTCCTGCACCTGCAAGCGGCGCGCAAAGGCATCTACCACGCGGGGTATTTTGCTCAGCCCCACAATTCTGCCGTTGGGAATATAGGCCACATGCGCCTTTCCGAAAAAGGGCAATAAATGATGCTCGCAAAGCGAATACACCTCAATATCCTTCACCACTACCATCTGGCTGTACTCCTCTTCGAACATGGCAGAGCGCAAAATCTCCGCCGGATTCAGGTCGTATCCGTGCGTCAGAAACTGCATGGCTTTGGCCGCGCGCTCAGGGGTTTTCAGCAATCCCTCGCGCAGCGTGTCTTCTCCCAGTTTGTCGACAATAGAGCGATAGGCAGCTGCCATTTCGTCAATCGCAGACTGATCAAACTGATCTACCCGAAGGTAGCCCTCGCCGTTTAACTCAAGTTCTTCACTCATACTTCTTGCGGGCCGTAGTACACGGCGCTGTTGTTTTCGGTTTCATACAGCTCCACCTTGTGCAGTGTGCAACCCAGCTCACGGATGCCTTCTTCAATCATTTCCCAAATGACAATAGCAATGTTCTCTGTGCTTACCAGTAAACCTTGCATCTGAGGTACATCCAGATTGATGTTGCGGTGGTCAAAAACCTCTACCACACGCTCGTCAAGCAAATCACTGAGGTGCTTTAAATCCACACAGTAGCCTGTATCGGGATTTGGCTCGCCCTTCACGGTAACAAAGAGCTCGTAGTTGTGGCCATGCCAGTTGGGATGGGCGCATTTGCCAAAAACCTCGTGGTTTTTTTCGGCGCTCCATTTGTCATTCCAAAGCTTGTGGGCCGCGTTGAATCGCTCGCGGCGCGTTACGTACACAATTTTTTTCGCTGTCATAA
>SKUL01000307.1 GCA_007129985.1 Flavobacteriales bacterium | reverse complement strand
TTGGAAAAAGTCTAAATTTCGGTTGCCCCGTCATAGGTCTTTTGCTTCTTGAACAGGTACCACAACCTATTCAGAGCTTAAAACACAAATGAAGCAGCTTGGTTCAAGCGGTTTTGAAAATTAGCACAAACAACAACGGCCCACCTCGCGGTGAGCCGTTGAATCTTAGTTCCTGTTCGCAACTCTTACTGACTGATAATCAACTTTCGTGAGCTCCAGTTTTCGTTATAACCGAGCTGCACGACGTACAATCCGGGGCGTAGCGAGCCGGTATCGAGCGTACGCATATCGCCGGGGTTAGCCTGACCTTCTTCATTCCACACGCGCTTTCCGGAAATATCAAACATCTGCAATACGTACCTGCCGGTAAAGTGAAGCTGTACATTGAGCCAATCGCGGGCGGGCACGGGGAACACGTCAAAGCCTTCCTCTGCGACAACTACTTCATCTCCGGTGCCGATATCAACCATTGCCAGTACTTCGGTGCGCTCCGAAACGCAGCCCGATTCCGGCCGTTGTACTTCCCAGTCGTAGAAGAAATAGTAGTAATTGAACTCATTGGCTCCCTGAATATTGGTTCCGGTAATGGCGCCCATATCGCCCAGAGCGTAAGGGTATTCAAGCGTATTGTCTTCGCCGTTTCGGTACAACTGCGGATTACCTGTGGTTTTCAGCTCATAACCAGTTCCCGCCGGAATTTCAAAGTTCAAATCAACCCGTGACTCACCATCGGGAATACTGAACACACCCTCAGCGATAATCTCCTCCCCGCCTGCTGTGGTTGCGCGAATGGTGCGGTTTCCTGCTCCGTTGGCGTACACCAGTACCGACTTGATGATAAGGTCTTCATCGGCGTTGAATCTCAGGAAAAAGCCTGAGTTACTGTGAAAACCGCCCGGACCGCTATTGTCTTCTTTTCCACCGAAAGCTATTTCACCACCTTCTACCGCTGAATCCTCCACATAAAAGAAGGTGTTTTCGCTGATAAAGGGCGTTTCGAATATTGGACCTGTACCAAGGATTTCGCCACCAAAAGGAACATCATACCAACGGTGGTTGTCACCTGTGATAGCTGTTAAAGTAGCGACACCCGGACTTGGAATAACATCTCCTTCGGCCAAGGGCGCATCAGGAGCTTCGAGCACCAAAACTTCAATGGTTTCGGAATCAAAGCTTCCGCAAACGCCCTCAATGGTCACGAAGTACTCACCTGATTCAACAACTTCAATGCTCTGGGTTTCTCCACCATTGGACCACAGATATACATCAGCCTCGGAGGCAACGAGCGTTACAAATTCTCCTTCGCAGAAAATCACATCGCCCAGTGCAGAAATCTCAGGTGTTTGGTCGGGTTCCAATTCTACAAATATGGCTGGAGCTACTGCCGGGCAGCCTCCTACTTGCGTCACAGTTACCGAATACGCCCCCGCAGTTCCTACCTCAATACTTTGTGTTTGTGCGCCGTTAGACCAGAGATAGCTTTCGCCCACAGGGGCTGTAAGGGTGAGTGTTGAGCCTTCGCACAATACTGCCGGGCCATCCACTGCGATGGCAATGGGCTGGGTGATGCAGGTGTTCTCTACTACAGTATAGGTCTGACTTCCTTCGAGGTCTTCAAAGGTTTCGATGATTCCCGAAGGCCACTTGATTAACACTTCCTCCACCTCTGTTTCCTGTCCGAGACCAAAATGAATCTGGAATGAATTGTTGATACCGTAGCTCTCACCCGAGCGCACTTCGCGCATCTGAATACCCCATGGGCCGTAAATTTCAACCCGCGCACCGATGGCGTTTTTATTGCTCACCGTCCCCTCAAGATTGAATGCTATATAGTTGTTGTCGTTGCCTTCGTTGAGCCAGAGAATGTCGGGGTTGTTCATGTCAGGATTGACGTATCCGTTGCCATAGCTGGCATACACGTCCAGAAAACCGTCGTTGTTTAGATCTCCCACGGCAAAAGAATGCATGGTATCTGTGTAGGGAAACATGCCCGGCACGAGTGTGAAGGTTCCATCTCCATTTCCTTTGTGGTATCCGTGTACCCCACCGGCGTACAGCACATCCACAAATCCATCGTTATCAAAGTCTTTCATGATGCACTGCAGAAAGAAACCCGCGATCTCGAGTCCGCTACCCGCTGTGATATCGGTAAAGTAGCCATTACCGTCATTTTCGAGCAGAATGAGGGTGTTATCGTGGTTGGTGATGAGGCAGTCCATATCACCGTCGTTGTCAATATCTGCAAAATCGGCTGTCCATGATTGTGAGAAAACCACTAATCCGCGTTCCATGGCTTCGTTGGTGAAGTTCCCGTTGCCGTCGTTCATGAAGCACATGTTGATGCGACGGGGGTCATTGGGGTTGGAAACACCCTGACGACATTTGGCGATGTAAAGGTCGAGGTGCCCATCGTTGTTGATGTCGCACCACACGCTGCCATAGTTTCCGCTGTTGTCGGAAGCAGGGGTGGTAGCCATATCAATCCAACCGTTTTGCGGCACAAGTACTCCTTCGCCATCGTTGCCCCAAATGCGACTCTCAGCATCGTCATGGCAGGCGAAGGCATCCAGCCAACCGTCGTTGTTCATATCGGCCATATTACAACCTTGCATAAACATGTTGCCCTGCGGAAGGCTGAGGAGCTGACTTTCGCCCACAGCATCAATCATCAGCAGGTGCACTCCGTCGTATGCACCACCAGAAAAAACGTCGTTGTGACCGTTGTTGTCCACGTCGCCAATACACATTCCCCATTGGTTGCTGGACGACACCTGACCGTAATCGTAAAGGGTGAAACTTCCGTCGGGATTTTGGTATTCAATCATCACCGTTCGGGAAAGATTCATGTGCACAATGTCGTCCAAACCATCGCCGTTCATGTCGGCAACACCCACACAGCCTCCACTGTTGAAGGTTTGATTAAGCAGATTGTTGGATGGCACAAAAGAGGTTTGGGCCTGGGTTGCTGTATTCAACAAGCAGGCCGCAATCAGAGGTAGAAAAAATCTCATAAGTTTGGTTTTACGGTTCAAATTATCATCGCCTTGCAGGGCTGTGCAAGGTACAATATTGAGCCGAAATACCCATTAGCTTAAAACGAGTGATTCTTGAAATGCTGAATTAGGGGCTGCTGAAAAAATAAATATGCGGCTATAAGCCGTCAAAACGCAGCTGTATTGGCCTAAAATATGAAATATCAACACCCTCGGCGCTTATCAGCAGGCCCGAATTAGTTGTTGCCAATAAGCTGCACAATCTGGTCGGCAAGCTCTTCGCCAATCCGGTCTTGAGCCTCGGCAGTAGCGGCACCAATGTGGGGCGTTGCAGAGATTTTGGGGTGATTCACCAAATCACCGCGCGGAGAGGGTTCGTTTTTGAACACATCCAGTGCCGCATAAGCGACTTTTCCACTGTCAATGGCCGTGAGCAGAGCGTCCTCATCCACTACGCCACCTCGGGCAGCGTTCACAATACGCACTCCGTCTTTCATCTTCATAAAGGCAGCAGCATTGAGCAGGGCTCCATCTTTCTGTGCAGGCACATGGAGGGTGATAAAATCACTGGAGGCCAGCAGGGTATCCAACTCAACCTTTTTAACCTTGACACGAACCGGCTCAGCACCTTCAATATCAAGGGTAATGTAAGTGTCCTGACCGTAATGATCGGCCACAATCACTTTCATTCCGCAGCCCAGTGCATAACGGGCCGTTGCCTGACCGATGCGACCAAAACCAATAATTCCCAATGTTTTACCACGCAACTCTACTCCCTTGGAGTAGGATTTTTTGAGTGCTGCGAAATCAGCCGTGCCTCTTTCCGGCATTTCACGGTTGGATAGATGCACAAATCGTGCGATGTTGAAGAGATGGGCCATTACCAACTCAGCTACCGATTGCGATGAAGCGCCCGGTGTATTGATGACATGAATTCCTTTGGAGCGCGCATACTCTACGTCAATGTTGTCCATACCCACCCCACCACGACCGATGAGTTTGAGTCCGGGACAGGCATCAATCAAATCCTGTCGGACTTTGGTTGCGCTTCGCACCAGCAGAGCCACGTAGCCTTCGCTTTGAATGGCGGCGGCCAGTAAATCCTGCGGAACGGTTTCAGTAATTACCGTAAAACCGGCGCTTTCAAGTTTTTCTTTTCCGGCCGGCGAGATGCCGTCGTTGGCTAAAATCTTCATGCTAAAAGGGTGAATGGGTTATACTTTGTTTTCGAGTTCGCGCATTACATCAACCAGCACCTGCACGCTCTCAAGCGGAAGCGCGTTGTACATAGAAGCACGGTAGCCACCCACAGAGCGATGGCCTTTGATACCGCTGATTCCTGCGGCTTTCCACATCTCGTCAAAAATGCTTTGGTGCGCTTCATTTTGAAGTACAAAGGTGGCGTTCATTGCACTGCGGTCTTCTACAGCCGTGGTGCTGGCAAAGAGGGGATTCCTGTCAATCTCGCTGTAAAGCAATTGCGCCTTTGCGTTGTTGATTTTCTCCATTTCGTCAATACCACCCAATGCCTGAAGCCACTCGAGCGTAAGCATGGACACAAACACCGAAAACACGGGCGGCGTATTGAACATGCTCTCCTTTTTGATGTGGGTCTCCAGATTGAGCATGTTGGGCAAATCGCGACCTGTTTTACCCAACATTTCAGGGTTTACAATGTACACCGTGGCACCGGCCGGACCGAGGTTTTTCTGGGCTCCGGCGTAAATCATGGCAAAGTCGGCCACATTTATACGCTTGCTGAAAATATCCGACGACATATCGCAAATCAACGGCACATCAGCTTTGGGAAAGTCCTTGAACTGCGTTCCGAAAATGGTATTGTTGGAGGTGAAGTGCAGGTAATCCGCATCGCCGGGCACAGCCACATTTTTGGGTATGTAGTTGAAATTACGGTCTTCTGAGCTGGCAACCACGTTTACCTCACCTACCCTACCGGCTTCTTTGATGGCGTTGGAAGCCCAGGTACCGGTATTGATGTAGGCCGCTTTTCCACCCGTTTTCAAGTAATTCAGCGCGGTGATGTAAAAACCCAAACTGGCGCCACCTTGCAGAAAAAGCACTTCGTAGTGTTCGGGTACGTTCAGCACTTCTTTCACGAGGGCGCGGGCGCGGTCCATCACGGCAACAAACTCCTTGCTGCGATGCGACATTTCGAGAATGGAGAGTCCTGTTCCGTTGAATTCAATCACAGCCTCAGAGGCTTTGCGCATCACGTCGGGCGGCAAAATACACGGGCCGGCGCTATAGTTGTGGATTTTCATGGCGATTTGTTTGTCTTTTGCGGCGTTTTACCGCATCTAAAGCGGTGAAATTTGCGGCAAAGTTCACAAAATAATCGGTACCCGGATGGGTGGTGTGGCCGGGTAAAGTTTTGTTAACGAAAACTGGACGAACAACGAAAAAACAGTTCCCCCTGAGGAGCTGATTATAGGTTAGAAATCACAAAAGCCAAATTCCCCTTATTGCTTTCGTAGTAACCCAGCAGGTGCGCTTTCAATACCTCGTTGGTTCTCATCCCTTCAAACAAATCGAGCTTTACGTCTTCGAGGTATTGTTCCAGCGTGGTGATTTGCTCAAAGAAGCGGTTTTGAGACTCTTTTTTCGCAGCGAGGAATGAGTCCATTACCTCCGACTCCTCGTCATCGAAACTGCTGAAAATGGCTTCATAACAAAAGGCCTCAAGCAAGGTGAAGTCTTTGTCCCAATTGGCTTCTTTCACGCCGTTGAGCCCCACGCAAATATGGGTTGTAATAACCGTGTCCTCCGAAACACCGGAGCAGAAAAAGAATTTTGAAGCCACTTCCATCAACTCGTCCTCAGAAAAAGTCGTGGCCCTCTCCATATCCGGATTTAGTATAGGCGCCAAAGCAGCCTCGAAGTACCCGTTGAGCTTTTCATCCTCAAGGTATTTGTTCAGATACTGACGCTTGACTTCTACCGTATCGGGATAGAGGGCGTTCAAATCCATCCGCGCCTGGAATGCATCGTGCCCGTGCAAAGCAGGAAC
>SKUL01000030.1 GCA_007129985.1 Flavobacteriales bacterium | reverse complement strand
CTGTGAAGAAAAACTGCCGTGAAATTGTAGAAGTTTTCCGTGAAGTGAATTTTGTTGGACAACCCGAGCCGGAGCCATCTGCGTTCCATGCGGGTGTCGTTTTCAACGGCGTAAGACCGCGCTGCCCTTGGGTTGGTGGCTGCCTCCAGCGAGTCGAGTTCTCCGGGCAGTCCCCACGCACCGTTGTAATAGATGAAAAACAGCTTGATTTCGCGGTTACTGGCCGGCCTGAAGCGCGTTACAAGGTTGAGCTGGTCTTTGCGCACACTTTCCTGCTCGCGAAAGCCATCGTGCCGATAGCGGAAATAATTGAGCGACACAGCGGTTTTTTTGGAGCTGGTTGAGAAAGAAAGGGTTTGCTTCTGCATGCCATAAGAGCCGGCCTGAACATTGGCCGAAGCGCTTACCTCTCCGTAGGGTGCCCAGCGGGTGCTGAAAAGCGCTGCCCCCCCGTGGCCTTCGCCATAAATACTCCCCTGCGGCCCTTTCAGAATTTCGAGACGACCGATTTCTTCAGGGTCAATGAGCTCAAGCGCTGTTGAGCCATCTGCAAGCGTAAGCGGAAACTCGTTCCAATACACTTTCACATCTCGCACCCCAAAGGGCGAGCGCATCAAGCTTCCGCGAATGGACAATCGGCGGGAGCCACCCGGGCCGCGCGACTCCATCTGCACACCCGGTATCGTGTTAATGGTTGGCTCAATGGATGCCGCAGCGTTGCGCTCAAAGTCCTGCGCTTCGAGCCTGGCAATGGTTTGTGGCGTTTCAAAATGTTTGCTTTCGCGGGTGTAGGCCACAATTTCCACGTTGCGCAACTCAACCGGAACAGGTGTCAGTTTGATAAACAAGTCGCCAAAGCGGGGTATGGTTAACTCCCTCGTAAGGTATCCACGACGAATCACCTTGATAGAATCGCCGGGAACAATGTTGCCGTAAAGTGACAAGTTTCCAAAGCGGTTGAGTTCGTATTTGCGCTGCTGACGAATAAAAACCACCACCACACTATCGAGGTTACGATGCGTTTCCGCGTCAAGCACCTGCAGCACCACATCTCCGTCCACGCCTTCCTGGGCAATTAAGGCGTTTGATTGAAAGGTGGCCAACACTCCTATCAGGAGCAGAAGTTTCAAGGAAGAATTCAGAGGAGAGTTCATGGTGGCCCGCGACCACAAATTTACTCAGCCGGGTGGAATTTCAGCGCGGCCGAATTCAGACAGTAGCGCATGCCTGTAGGCTTGGGGCCGTCGTTGAACACATGTCCCAAATGACCGCCACAGCCCGCACACACAATTTCAGTACGCTCCCAACCAAAGGCCTTATCAGGAATTTCACGAACGGCATCCTCGCTGATGGGTGCGTAGTGACTGGGCCAACCCGTACACGAATCGTACTTGGTGCCACTTTCAAACAAAGGATTGTTGCAGCCCGCACAATGATAAACACCATCGGCTTTCAAGTTCCAGTAGCTTCCGCTGTAGGCTCGTTCGGTGCCCTGTTCGCGTAACACGTAGTATGCGTCGGGTGACAGTATTTCGCGCCATTCACTGTCTGTTTTCTGAACAGGGAACTCAAGCTCGGTTTCACCTGATTGCGCCGAGCATGCAATCATGAAAAAGCAAGCGAGAAATGATGTAACAAGTTGTTTCATTGGTAAGGAAAACACCGAAATGAGGCGATTGTTGTCTCCGAATTTCGTGAAAACAGGACAATAAGTCGTTCTCCATTATTGAAGGTCATATGTCTCGCAGCATTTTCTCTTCATTTTAAAAAAGGAATACAACTGTGGGTTTTTTGGTTTAACCTCTTTAAGCCGTATCAGAATCCTTTAATTTTGCCGCCCCATGAGGAATTACCTGAAAAACCTGCTGGATCAATTGAAGCTGATGTTTCGGAAAGAAAACTACGGCCCAAAAGTATTCTGCATCGGCTACCAAAAAACAGGAACCACCACATTGGGCAAGAGTCTGGAAATGCTTGGGTACCGAAATTCCTCCTACAACAAACGTGTGCATCAGGAGTACTTTCACAAAGGACAAATTGACAAGGTTCTTCGTTTCGCCGCCAAATTCGATTCTTTTGACGATTTGCCTTGGTTGCACCCCAACCTCATTCCCAAACTTGACAAGACATTTCCAGGAAGCAAGTTCGTATATCTTGAGCGTGATGAGCAATCGTGGAAGAGGTCTTATAGAGAGTGGTTTTTTCTTCAACGCGGAGAATATCCGGATGAGGAACGTGGATACCACAACTACCTGGTTCACCGGCAATACGTGATGAAGTATTTTGCCGGTCGGGAGCAGGACTTAATCTGTTTGGAAATTAAAGATCCACAAGGATTTCGCAAGCTTGCAGAGTTTCTTGGAAAGCCCGTTTTGAGGGATGATTTTCCGCACTTCAATCGCACCAGCGAAATGAAAAAGCGGAAGGCTCAAAGTGCCTGATACGGCGTAAGCGCTGCACCACCACCGCCAATTTATTTGGTAACTTTGCCGCCCAACGATTTTCAACATGCCTAAACAAGCCGAGAAAACCATGTCTGCCGCACCCGCCATCTCCGGGGAAACCTTGTTGGAAGCCTGGCGCCTGATGGCCACAGCTCGCGCCATGAGCGACCTCTACGAGGCCAACGCCAAATTCACCAGCAAATATGTTCACGCTACATCACGCGGACATGAAGCCTTGCAGATAGCACTCGGCCTGCAACTCAAACCACAGGATTTTGTCTCACCTTACTACCGCGACGACAGTATTCTGCTGTCTATCGGAATGACTCCGTATGAGTGTATGTTGCAACTTCTCGCCAAGCGGAGCGATCCTTTCAGCGGGGGGCGTACGTACTACTCGCACCCTAGCCTGAGGCGTGATGATCAGCCCAAAATCATCCACCAAAGCTCGGCAACCGGCATGCAAGCCATTCCTTGTACTGGAATTGGACTCGGTTTTCAGTACCTGGAAGGTCAGGGAATCTCAAAACCGGAGCGCGGTGAGGAGCCCGTAGCTGTTTGTTCATTGGGTGATGCCTCTGTAACCGAGGGCGAGGTAGCCGAAGCTTTTCAGATGGCCGCATTACGCCAACTTCCAATGCTGTACTTTATACAGGATAACGAGTGGGACATCAGCGCCACGGCCGAAGAAACCCGCGCACAGGATGCCTACGAATACATTCAGGGGTTTAAAGGAATCAAGGCAGTGACCATAGACGGCAATGACTTCATTGCTTGCTACGAAGCCATCCGCGAAGCCCTTGACTACATCCGCAAAGAACGCAAGCCCTTTTTACTCCACGCAAGTGTTCCGCTGTTGGGGCACCACACATCTGGAGTTCGCAGGGAGTGGTACCGCCACGATCTGGACGAACACAAAGAGCGTGACCCATACCCATTGTTCCTAAGCCAGCTAATGGAACTAGGCTTTGAAGAGTCGGAGTTGACCGCCATTGAAAATGAAGCCCGCCAGTCCGTTGAGGAAGACTACAACCGGGCGCTTGAAGCCGAAGACCCAAGACCCGAAGATATTTTTGACTACGATTTTGCGCCCACTCCGATTATCGAAGAAGCGGGTGAGCGTGCTCCTGCCGACAAGGAAAAAACCCTGATGGTAGATTGTGCCCTATTTGCGGTGCAGGAAATTCTTGCCAAACACCCCGAAAGTCTGCTTTACGGTCAGGATGTGGGAGGAAGATTGGGAGGTGTTTTTCGCGAAGCCGCAACGCTTGCTCAGAAATTTGGTGACGACCGGGTGTTCAACACGCCCATTATGGAGGCCTTTATCATCGGGAGCACTGTGGGGATGTCGGCCGTGGGATGCAAACCCATTGTAGAAGTGCAGTTTGCTGATTACATCTGGCCAGGCCTCAACCAACTTTTCACCGAAGTAAGCCGAAGCTACTACCTGAGCAACGGCAAGTGGCCGGTGAGCGCGATTATCCGTGTACCCATCGGGGCCTACGGTAGCGGTGGCCCGTTTCACTCGTCGAGTGTGGAATCAGTGCTGGCCAATATCCGAGGAATTAAAATTGCCTATCCGAGCAACGGCGCCGACCTGAAAGGACTGCTTAAGTCTGCTTTCCACGACCCCAATCCCGTGGTGATGCTCGAGCACAAAGGTTTGTATTGGAGCAAACTGCCAGGAACAGAAGACGCGCGCACCATTGAGCCGTCCGAGGATTATGTCATTCCCTTTGGAAAGGCACGGCAAGTGCAAGCCGCGAGCGAGAAAGCCATTGAAGAAGGAATCTCTGCCGTGGTAATTACATACGGCATGGGGGTGTACTGGGCCAAAACAGCATCTGCTGCCTTCGAAGGTCAAATTGAAATCATTGATCTTCGTACCATTGCGCCTTGGGATCAGGAAATGGTTTACGAAGCCGCACGCCTTCACGGAAAATGCCTTGTGGTAACCGAGGAACCGGAAGACAATGGATTTGCCCAAATGATCGCTTCAAAAATTCAACAGAATTGCTTTGAACAGCTTGACGCGCCCGTAATGGTGATCGGTTCCGAAAACCTGCCGGCCATTCCGCTTAACTCTACCCTTGAGCAGGCCATGATTCCCAACGCTGACAAGGTGCAAAAGAGACTCGATTTGCTGATCAATTATTGATCGTTACGCAAATTGCCGTCGGCACAAGTTCGGTTCGGCTTGCACGAACCTTTCAAGGTGCCATGTGTTGAGTGCGTTGCTCACCCCTCGGGAAATACTAAATTTGCAGCCAAAATTTTTGAACCATGTCAAGATTTCACGCCCTTCGTGTAAAGCATATCCAAAGAGAAACCCCTGAAGCCGTTTCTGTAGAATTCGATGTTCCGACTGAACTGAAAGACACCTTCAAATTCAAGCACGGTCAATACGTGGCCATCAAAGTCAATGTGAACGGCGATGAGCTACGCAGGTCTTACTCTATTTGCTCAAGTCCAATTGAAAACAAGCTTTGTGTGGCGGTAAAAGAAATCGAAAACGGGCGTGTTTCCGGTTTTTTTAATCGTGATCTCCGCGAAGGTGACGTGCTTGAGGTGATGCCACCACTCGGCAATTTCACCGTTCCATTGGATGCTGCAAACCGCAAAACCTATGTGGCTTTCGCTGCCGGAAGTGGTATCACCCCGATCATGTCAATTTTGAAAGCGGTTCTCGACACAGAGCCCAACAGCACTTTTAGACTGTTCTACGGAAACAAGGAAAGCCGCTCAGTTATTTTTCACGAGGAACTGGAAGAGCTGCAGGCGCGTTATGCCGACCGCTTTCACGTTCACATCATATACAGCCGCCAACCTTCGGGCGACCCGCTGTTTGAAGGCCGAATCAGCCGGGAAAAGATTGAAGCACTTGCAGTGAAATATCCAGCCGTGACTCGGGCAGATGAGTTTTTCCTCTGCGGGCCCAAACCCATGATTGAGGCTGCTTCGGATCTCTTACAAGCCAAAGGTGTAGCCAAAGAAAAAGTTCATTTTGAGCTGTTCACCACCGCCATTCCCGGTGAAGCTGCCGACGCCGACCCTGCCACCCCGGAAACCAAAGGACCTCACCAGAGTTCAGGCGTTTCCAAGGTGTTGATCATTCTGGATGGCGATGAAACCGAATTGGAAATACCAAAAGGCACCACCATTTTGGACGCAGCGCTCGACGCCGGGCTGGATGCTCCTTTCGCCTGCACAGGAGGCTCGTGCTGTACCTGCAGGGCTAAAATGCTTGAGGGGCACGCCGAAATGGAAATCAATTACGCTCTCACAGATAAGGAAGTGGAAGACGGTTATATTCTTACTTGCCAGTCGCATCCTACCACGCCTCGCATGGTTATTGATTACGACGCCTCCTAATCCTCAGCTTCGTAAAACGGCGTTCCGAGTTTTTGAGTTAAGAGCATGTAAGGGCCGTGATAATGATGCCCGAAAATTTGTTTGGGGTCGTCAGGATATAGCTGCCTGTATTCTTCATCTGGCTGTAGCACAATGGTAGTGCCGGTACGAACATAGTTGTTAGTCTGCACAAATGGGGGAAGAATCAATCCCTCAATTCGATTTTT
>SKUL01000018.1 GCA_007129985.1 Flavobacteriales bacterium | reverse complement strand
TGCAACTATCCCAATGGAGATATTGAGGGGACTTGTTGGACTGCTTTTTCTGGTGGCCCTTGCGTGGATTTTTTCCGCGAAGCGAAAAGCCGTGTCGTGGCCTTTGGTGGCCAAGGGCATGGTTTTTCAGATTGTGCTCGCCCTGCTCATCATTAAGGTTGACGCCGTACAGATTGGCTTTGAATACGTGGCGCGGGCCTTCGTGAAGGTTATTTCTTTTACTGATTTCGGTTCTGACTTTCTGTTTACCAGCTTTGTGGATGGCAAAGTAGCCGCTGGCCTGATGAATTTTGCCTTTCGCGTGTTGCCCACCATTGTGTTTTTCTCAGCACTTTCGTCCTTGCTGTATTATCTGGGTGTGCTGCAATGGGTGGTGTACGCCTTTGCGTGGCTGATGAAGCGAACGCTCAAACTATCCGGGGCAGAGAGTCTCGCGGCCGCCGGAAACATTTTTCTCGGTCAAACAGAATCGCCGCTATTGGTCAAGCCCTACCTCAACAATATGTCGCGCTCCGAAATCATGTGCCTCATGACCGGAGGAATGGCCACCATTGCCGGTGGGGTACTCGCTTCCTACATCAACTTTTTGGGTGGCGACGACCCCGTGCAGAAAACGCTTTTCGCCAAGCACCTGCTCACGGCATCCATCATGTCGGCGCCGGCGGCTGTGGTGATGGCCAAAATCCTGATACCCGAGAGGGATATTGTGGACGACTCGATGGCCATCTCGCGCGAAAAAATGGGCACTAATGTGCTGGAGGCGATTGCCAATGGAACCACCGACGGATTGAAACTGGCTGTAAACGTTGCCGCGATGCTGCTTGTGTTTACGGCGTTTATCTACCTGGGGAACTATATCCTGGGAGACATCATCGGCCATTTCACCGGCCTCAACGAAATCATTGCAGCCAACAGTCGCTACGATCAGCTTTCCTTTCAGTTTATTCTGGGCTACATCGGCGCACCCGTGGCGTGGCTCATTGGTGTTCCTCCGGCCGATATGGTGCTGGTGGGGCAGTTGCTGGGCGAGAAGACCATCCTCAACGAGTTTTACGCCTACGTAACGCTCGGGCAGATGAAGGATGGCATGGTGTTTAGCAACGACCGCTCCATCATTATGGCAACCTACGTGCTTTGTGGCTTCGCGAATTTTGCCTCCATCGGAATTCAGATTGGCGGTATCGGAACGCTTATTCCCAATCGAAAAGACCTCCTTGCTCAACTGGGTGTGCGCGCCCTTATTGGCGGAACCTTGGCCTGTCTCTCTACCGCGGCCATTGTAGGGATGATGGTCTGAGCAGAAAACAAAAAAAACCGCCCCCTGAAATGTCAGGAGACGGCTTTTCTTCGAGAAACCTTTCTCAGGCTTCCTTCTTGCCGAGCATCAGCAACTCGTCGCATACCACCTGGGTGCTGTAGCGGGTGTTGCCTTCCTTATCGGTGTACTGGCGGGTTTCCAGCTTACCGGTAATGGCCACTTCCTGACCTTTGCGGAGGTACTTGCCCGCAATCTCTGCGGTTTTTCCCCAGGCAATTACGTTGTGCCACTGGGTGTCTTCCACCTGCTCGCCTTTGCTGTTGCGGTAGCGGTCGCTGGTTGCGATTGACATACGCGCCATCTGGCCGTTGTCAAAGGTTTTTACTTCGGGCTCTGCGCCCAATCGTCCGATCAATTGTACTTTGTTACGCATGTTCATAACATCAGGTATTAAGGGTTTAACATTTTTGATTTGCTGTCCGGTTTTGTTGTTTGGACGATGCAAAGAGCGGCAATCGGGCAAACCCAAGTCGTATATCAAGCGTATGTAGTCGTATGTAAACGTTTCAATACGGCTTTTGGCTTGTTAAATGGGGGTTTTTAGAAAAACTGAAAACCTGTGGAAAAATGGTTTTTTCTCAATTTCACCCTTATTCAGTCTCCCTCAAAAGCAAAGAAAGCCCCCTCAACAGCCTTGAGAGAGCTTCCTTCTTTTATCTGATGTTAACCTCTGGGTCTTACTGATACCGAATATCAAATCGGTCGAGGTTCATGACTTTGGTCCATGCTGCTACAAAGTCGCGCACGAACTTCTCTTTTGCGTCGTGGCTGCCATAAACTTCTGCCAGCGCGCGCAGTTCTGAGTTAGAACCGAAAACCAGGTCGGCACGGGTGGCTGTCCAAACAAGTTCGCCGGTTTTTCTATCATGACCTTCAAAGAGTTCTTTGGTTTCGTTGGTGGCTTTCCACTCGGTGCGCATATCGAGCAGGTTCACAAAGAAGTCGTTTGTGAGCTGGTCTTTTTTGTCGGTAAACACTCCGTGCTGCGAGCCGTCGAAGTTGGTGTTCAGCACGCGCATTCCGCCAACGAGCACCGTCATTTCGGGGGCAGAAAGGGTGAGGAGTTGTGCCTTGTCAATCAGCAGCGCCTCCGTAGATACGGTGTAGCGGGTTTTCAGGTAGTTTCTAAAGCCATCGGCAATGGGCTCCAGCAACTCAAACGAAGCTACGTCGGTTTGATTTTGTGTGGCATCTGTGCGGCCGGGCGTAAAGGGAACGGCAATGTTGTAACCCGCGTTTTTGGCGGCTTGCTCCACACCTGTATTTCCGGCAAGTACAATCAGGTCGGCCATAGACACTTTTCGGTCTTTGGATTTTCCGTTGAAGTCCTTTTGCACTTTTTCGAGCTCACGAATCACCTTGTTGAGCTGCTCGGGGTTGTTTACCTGCCAGTTGCGCTGCGGAAGCAAACGAACACGCGCGCCGTTGGCACCTCCTCGGCGGTCAGAATCGCGGTAGGTGGACGCCGAAGCCCATGCAGCACCAACCATTTCGCTGATGTTCAGATTGGTTTTCAGGATGGCGTCTTTCAATTGGCGAATATCGCCGTCATTGATAAGTCCGTAATCACGCGCCGGAATGGGGTCTTGCCAGATAAGGTTTTCGCTTGGAGCCTCAGGGCCGAGGTATGCGCTTCGCGGACCCATGTCGCGGTGGGTAAGCTTGAACCACGCTTTGGCAAAAACCTTGGCAAACTCATCGTGGTCTTCGTAAAAGCGGCGCGAAATCTTTTCGTACTCGGGGTCAAAGCGCAAAGAAAGGTCGGTGGTGAGCATGGTGGGCTTGTGCTTTTTGTCGGGGTCAAAGGCATCGGGGTAGTCGGCCTCGGCATCTTTTGCTACCCATTGGTGGGCACCGGCCGGGCTTTTGGTGAGTTCCCATTCGTGCTCAAAAAGCGATTTAAAGAAACCGCGGCTCCACTCTGTCGGGGTTTTTACCCACGTTACTTCAAGGCCTGAAGTGATGGCATCACCGGCTTTTCCGCTGCCGTGTGTGCTGGTCCAACCAAATCCTTGCTCTTCAATTCCGGCCGCTTCCGGTTCGGGACCTACGTGAGAAGGGTCGCCGGCACCGTGCGATTTACCAAAGCTGTGACCACCGGCAATGAGGGCAACGGTCTCCTCGTCGTTCATTCCCATGCGGCCAAATGTTTCGCGGATGTCGTGCGCAGCTGCCACAGGGTCGGGGTTTCCGTTGGGGCCTTCAGGGTTCACGTAGATAAGACCCATTTGCACTGCAGCAAGTGGATTCTGGAGCTCGCGGTCGCCGGAGTAGCGCTTATCGCCAAGCCACTCTCCCTCGGGTCCCCAGTACACGTGCTCTTCGGGCTCCCACACATCCTCGCGACCACCGGCAAAACCGTAGGTCTCAAAGCCCATAGACTCCAGAGCCACGTTTCCGGTAAGAATCATCAAATCGGCCCATGAAATGGCGTTGCCGTATTTCTGCTTGATGGGCCAGAGCAATCGGCGGGATTTGTCGAGGTTGGCGTTATCAGGCCAGCTGTTGATGGGAGCAAAACGCTGCTGCCCGGCGCGCGAACCACCGCGGCCATCACCTGTGCGATAGGTACCTGCGCTGTGCCATGCCATGCGGATAAACAGACCACCGTAGTGTCCAAAGTCGGCAGGCCACCAGTCTTCTGATTGGGTCATCAGCTCCCTTAGGTCTTTTTTAAGTGCCTCATAATCGAGTTTCTGAAAAGCGTAGGCGTAGTTGAAGTCCTCGTCCATCGGGTTCGACATGGATGAATTTTGACGAAGAATGTGAAGGTTCAACTGGTTGGGCCACCAGTCCTGGTTGCTTCGGCCCATGCCAATCACTCCTTGAGTTGGAACTTCTTTCGCTGCTTTTCCTGCAGCCGCCGGGCGTGCCATGTCATGTGCTTTGGAGCCCTGCGCGCTGGCTTCTTCGTGCGCGGAGCCACCTGCTGTTTTTCCGGTAATCGGACACACCGCGCCGTCCTGTGCGTGAACGGTAAAGGACAGCAGCAGTCCCGAAAGTAAAATGAGTTTTTTCATTGCTATGTAGTTTTTGGTTGTGAATACTTTTTGTTGAAGGCAAAGCTATAGCTTGTCTGCATCGCTGCCGAACAATTGAGCTGATGGTAAGATAGAGAAAATGTATGAAGGACTGGGCTTTTTGTTCATTCGCATCGGCAATGGCTATTTTTACCGGCAAAGAATCGCGATGAAATACTTGTACTTATCGGCTGCCCTTAGCGTTTTGCTGAGCGCATGCCAGCCCCAATCTGAGGAAATTACAAAAGCTCAGGAACCTCAAATCCCGTCGCAGGAATACCTGGTAGCCGCAACCCTGTGGGTACAGCACTCGGCGGAATATCGTGCTCTTTGTTATCAGGCTTACGAATGGGCCGGCTTGCGACTTCACAGTATTTTGCAAAATGCTCCTTCTCAACCGGCAGTGATTCTCGATCTGGATGAAACAGTGCTCGATAACAGCGCATTTACAGGTTGGCAGATAGAAAACGACGAGCCTTTCAGCTACGACAGCTGGGCAAAATGGACGGCCTTTGCCGAAGCGCTTGAGGTTCCCGGCGCGGGTGATTTTCTCAGACTGGCCGATTCTCTGGGAGTAACCTTGTTCTATGTGTCAAACCGCGATACTTCGGCCTTGCAGGAAACCATCCAAAACATGGAGCGATTCAACATGCCCCAACTCAAACCGGAGCATTTCCTGCTCAAAACCAACACTTCGGGCAAGGAAGACCGCAGGGCTGAGATTGAAGGCCGCGGTTACGAAGTGGTGCTTTTGATTGGAGACAATTTGGGGGATTTTCACGAAAAGTGGGATAAGGCAGACACTGCTACCCGTCAGAGACTTACCAATGAATCGCGCAGCAGATTTGGCCAAGATTACATTGTGTTGCCCAACCCCATCTACGGTACATGGGAAGGAGCGCTGTACAATTTCGACCGCAGTTTGAATGACAGTGAACGCGATGCACACCGTAAAAAGGCCTTGCGAGTGGCGCCTTTGTAAAGGGAGATTCTAGCGGTTCGTTGTCGAATCTGCAGCCGTAAAATCAATCAGAAACTCGATTTCCACTTTTCTGTCGAGCGGATTGGGCTCGTTGGATTTGTTGTCGCCCAGGTAATTCATCACCATGCGCGAGCTATCAACTCCCAACAGGGCGATGTAATCCCGAACTCTTTGTGCCCGTCTTCGACTCAAAAGAATATTGTGGTCGGGGTTACCGGTGCGGTCGGCAAAGCCGGTAATCATGATTTTGTAGTTGCGGTTGCGCATCAGTCCCGCCACAACTTCGTTCATGATAACCTGATGCTGCAGGTTAAGCTCGGCGCTGTTTCGCTCAAAAATCAGGGCAACGGGTTGTAGTTTACGCGCTGAAGAACTTCCCGATTCGGCGCCCGTTTTCAGTTCGCTGATCATCTGGTGAATTTCGTCAATCTGCTGTTGGAGCCGTGCTTCCGATTCCCGCTGCGCCGCAGGTTGGGTGCGCAGTTCGTTGATTTGACTTTGCATATCCTCAAAGCGGTCGTTGTACTTCTCCATCAAGCGGTTGTTTTGCTCAAGAAGGGTGAGAATGCGCTCGTTGAAATCGCGCTGCGTGGGTTCAATCGAAGCGGTTGTGGCGGGCTGTTGGAGGTCGAGTTTCAAAGGTGGCGGCTCCGGAACGTATTCGGGTTCCACTCCGAACTCCATGGGCGGGATTTGCTGATTTTTTCTGAAAACGGGCTCGGGCGGAGCATCCAGTCGGGCGATGCGCT
>SKUL01000226.1 GCA_007129985.1 Flavobacteriales bacterium | reverse complement strand
GTTTTTAACTCCGACGGCATGTACCGCGGTTTGAAGCATTCCGACGGACGACGGGAGGTGGCTATTTACAGTTAGATGTAAATAGCTCAATCAGAATATTCTAAGACGAAATCAAATTCCGACTGAGACTTCTCCACTTCAGCCTCAATTCACTCGCTTGGCTTCGTGAATTGGCGGCTTTCGGTCGAAGTGACAAAGAACAAGTAATCAAGAATAAAACTCCATTCACACTCCTTTGTCATTTCGACCGGAGCGCGGAGGAACGAAGTGCGCAGTCGAGAAATCTCATTCCAATGCCAATTGAAACAGAGATTTCTCTCCCGAAATTCTTCGGGGCAGGCTACTTCGCAACTCCTGCCGTCGTTGCTACGGTCGAAATGACAAAAAAAACCAGGAATCAAGAACAAAAACCCAATCACACCTTATACATGTCAATCAGAGTATCACCCGGCGACGACTCTGATTGATGATAACCGCTACGATTTAGCAAAGACCCTCAAAGGGTCAAATGTCTAAAGAGAACACAACCAAGGTAGAGGTGCGACCCCGAAGGGGTCGAATTTCTACCGTAACATGGAGTTCTCTAATGTTTTAATCACTTCGGGATTTTGAAATTAGGGTGCATCTCAAACGTAGCCACCTAAAAGGGACTATTAGTACCGCTCGTAAAACAGCTACCCAAGCAACATTCCTCTTTGGGGTCATCAGAGTTCTCGCTGGGTGACTCTGATGGATGATAGTCAATCTGAAATAACCATTCTTTCAACGGCAATAAGCTGATTGCCATTTGTAACCCGAACAAAATACAACCCTTGAGGTAACTGCTCTCTGTTGAAAGTTATAGTGTGCCCCGAGATGTTGCTCAGCTCTCTTACAACTATTCCTGTGCTATTGACAACCGTAACACTCACATCAGACATGTAATTATTTGATAGCATAGTTGTTTGTTGCGAAAAAGGGTTCGGAAAAACGGTCAAAACTTTTTCGGACTTCTTAATCTCCGGCGTAGTTACGACATCCGTACAAGTTTCTATACCATTCGAATAATCATAACCAGCTATAAAACCTGGTAATGAAAGAGATGCAAGCTGTCCGCCCAGATCAACGCTTTGGTCTTCAAAATTGCATCCCTCACCGTAAACATTCGGATTTGAAATGACTGAAAGCGCTGATGCGCCAGGCCCAAAACTTACCATGTATATCTTGCCATTTGGGCCTATCTGTAGACCTCTGGCAGACATCATGTTTGGCACGTGATGAATGACATTCAAAGATGCATTGATTACTGCTAACTCACTGGAAGCTATATCATACTGGACTAATGTTGTGCCCATTGGAGAGATAGATGAAGAAACTGTATACAATTTAGAACCATCAAGTGAAAACTCTACTCCATATACCCTTCCCTCACCGATTTTTTCCAATGGTAAAAAATTCGAAACTACCCCAGTCAGATTATCAAAATCAAACAGCTCAATTAAATTAAGTCCATTGGAAGCCCCAATAGCGATTTTTTGCCCATTGGGTGAAAATTTCAACTGTCCCTGTACACCAGGTACTGGTCCTCCATGTATTGAGCCAATGGCAGTGACAACAGTGTCTTCAATTCCATTGACAGTCAAAAGCAGTGCCCAAAATTCGTCTGAATAAAATGTATGTGTTAGCACCCAGTAATCTACTCCATTCGCATGCCTGGTCACCGCTATTTTCTCTGCAACAGTATCTACCAGCAATATGTTTTTTTGGCTTGAAATAACAGCACCCAAAGAGTTGTTTCTGCAGATATCTATTTTCGTATACCTCAACCCATCACTCATACTACCATCACAGCATAGTGCACTGCCAACGGTAAACAAATAAAAAGCTCATTCGGTTCTGCAGGGTCTGGAACCACAATGGAGGATTGAGTTGATGAAAAATTTCCTAAAAGGTCGGTTCCGCCATCCATAACCTCGTGGTTTCTATTCCATACAGTCATCCCATCAGAATAAAACAAAAGGGAACCAAAACTATCGGATATTGAAGAGGTGCCTTCATTATGATTGTGAATGCCCACAAACCCGAGCTGACCATCCATGATAGCCGTCGGAGTACCATCAACGAATTCAACACCTGCAAAATTCCCAAAACACCAATTATTCCCCTGGTTTTGGCCGTAGCACCAAGGACCAATCAAAAAAGATAGCAAGAATGCTGTGTTCTTCATGATGAATACTATGTAACTGTCAGTTAAGCACATTGCAGCTTTCATTCTTTCACCGATTCAAACAACACAGCTTAAAAATTCTTTCGTCTTTGCATGACAATAATTTTTTCGGTGAGTATAAATATAGCAAGCTTCTGATTAAGGCAAGAGTTAGGCTATTGATTTTCTTCAAAAACCTAACTACTGAGATTCAATCAGAGTACCCGCTGGGCGACTCTGATGGATGATAAAAGGGGCCGGTTTTTTGTGCACTCTCAGAAAATCACCCCTACGACAAAGCCACCAACCCACTCTCGCGAATCATATCACGCAGGGTTTCCGAGCCCGCCTCAGACATGGGCGCCAAGGGCAAACGAACATGCTCTTCGGTGATGGAAAGCACTTTCAATGCGCGCTTCACTCCGGCGGGATTGCCCTCTGCAAAAAGCTGGCGAATAATATGCAACAAACGATAGTGAATGGTTCGGGCGTGGTCAAAATCGCCGTCGAGGCCCGCGTGTACCATTTCTGAAAACTCCTGCGGAAAAGCATTTCCCACCACTGAAATCACACCGTCGCCCCCACAGGCAAGAAACGGCAACACCAACGAGTCGTCGCCGGAAATCACCAGAAAATCCTCGGGTGCATGACCAATCACATCCATGCATTGCTCAAGATTGCCCGATGCCTCTTTGATGGCAATGATATTCCTACACTCTTCGGCCAGCAACAAGGTTGTTTCGGGAAGCATGTTAGAAGAAGTGCGGCCCGGCACATTGTACATGATAATGGGCCGCGGCGTATGCTCATTCAAGGCCTTGTAATGAGCCACAATTCCGGTTTGCGTGGGTTTGTTGTAATACGGACTCACCGAGAGAATGGCATCCACCCCCTCCCAGTTCATCTCCTCCATGTTGCGCAATATACCCGCTGTGTGGTTCCCCCCCATTCCAAACACCACCGGCAAGCGACCGGCGTTAATGTCGAGAATAAAATCCAGCACCGCGCGACGTTCTTCAGCTTCGAGCGTAACCGATTCACCGGTGGTTCCCATCACCACGAGGTAGTCGGTGTTACCGCGAATGAGATGGCGGGTAAGCTTTTCGAGCGACTTAAAATCAACTTTACCGTTTGCATGAAATGGCGTGACCATGGCCACACCCATGCCTCTAAACTGGCTGTGCATCTTGTTTGCGATTCAGAATGGTTAAAAAATGATTGAGCTTTTGTTGGTACTGGTCAAAGGTGCTGTTCTCCGGGATGTCTATCATCAAATCAAGCATATCTGCTTTTTGCTCGTTCCAGGCGCCCACCTTAAACCGCGCCCTCGACTTGGCCAAAATGTGCATCAGCGGCATGACATCTTCCAAAGTGAAGTCGATGAGAATATCAAAATCCCGATGAATAAAATCGTTTACGGCCGAGCCTCCCGGTTTGAGTCGCCAGTCGAGGTCGGGCTTTGAGAAATAATCAAACTCCAGTTTGTGCACGTGCCAAAATGGAATCTGCTTGTCGTCAATGTAGGCCAGTGCCATGATATCGCGGATGCCGTGCTCCTCCTTCAGGTACTTCACATACTGCTTCACCAGAATGTAAAACGACTCGCCGCGCTCTTTGTAGAGCAATCCAATGCTTCGCGCCTGATTGAAATTTTGAAGCTTTACGCGGCGTTTGGTTTCCGGCTTTAAGTCCAGAAAGTAGCGACTGGTGATGCGCAGTATGGATTCCGGCAGCCTCATTCGCCAATCATCTCAAGAAATTCGTTTTCGGAAATAAGCGGAATTCCGAGGTCGGCGGCCTTGTTGCGCTTGGCAGGCCCCATGTTGTCGCCAGCCAGCACATGCGTGGTTTTGGCACTGATGGAGCCCACATTTTTACCGCCGTGCTGTTCAATCATCTGTTTAAGTTTATCGCGCGAGTGTTTCTGAAAAACACCGCTGATTACGAACGTGGTACCCTTGAGTTTTTCGCTTACCGGAAGCGCGTCTTCTGCGCTTTCAAAGTTAAGACCTTTTTCACGGAGACGCCGAACCATTTGCAGGTTTTGCTCATTGCCGAAATACTCCACCACGCTTTGGGCAATGCGCTCGCCTATTTCGTTCACCTCCACGAGTTGTTCAATGCTTGCCTCTTTGAGTTTATCCACATCGGGAAAGGCCCTGGCGAGTTTGCGTGCCACGGTTTCGCCTACATAGCGAATACCCAGCGCAAAAAGCACGCGCTCATACGGTACCTCTTTGGATGCCTCCAAACCCGCCAGCAGGTTTTCTACCGACTTGGTGGCCATGCGCTCCAGCGGAAGTAATTGCTCTTTGGTGAGGCCGTAAAGGTCGGCCGGATTGCTGATAAGACCCGCGCTGTAAAGCTGTTCGATGGTTTCCTCGCCCAAACCCTCTATGTTCATGGCTTTTCGGCCAATAAAGTGCTGCATGCGCCCCACTATCTGCGGCGGACAACCCTCTGCGTTGGGACAAAAATGCTGGGCTTCTCCCTCATTCCGAACCAGTTCTGTTCCGCATTCCGGGCAGTGGGTAATGTACTCAAGCGGAATGGTTTCAATCTCTTTCCTGCCGTCGAGGTCAACGCCTACTACCTTGGGAATGATTTCTCCGCCTTTTTCCACAAACACACGGTCGCCGATGCGCAAATCAAGCTTGGCAATCTGGTCGGCATTGTGCAGCGACGCCCTTTTCACCACGGTTCCCGCAAGCAGCACAGGGCGCAATTTGGCCACGGGGGTAATGGCTCCGGTGCGTCCTACCTGATACAACACATCCTCCAGTATGGTGGGGACTTTCTCTGCCTTGAATTTGTAGGCGATGGCCCAGCGGGGAGATTTGGCGGTAAAACCCAGTTCTTCCTGCTGGCGGTAATCGTTCACCTTTATCACCACCCCGTCGATGGCAAAGGGCAGCGATGTGCGATGTTGGTCCCAATACGCCACAAATTCCATGATTTCGTCAATGTTGCGGCACAGGGTAAACATCTTGTCGGCGCGTGAAGGCACCTTGAAACCGAGTTTTCGGGCGTATTCAAAATTCTCTTCGTGGGTTTGAAAAGGCAATCGCTCACCCAGGACCTGATACATAAAGCAGTCCAGTCCGCGTTCGGCCACTACGGATGAATCCTGCAGTTTGAGCGTACCCGAAGCCGTGTTCCGCGGATTGGCAAAAACGGGTTCACCTTGTTCTTCGCGTCGGGCGTTCAGGGCCTCGAAAGCGTCAAAAGGAAAGTAAATTTCGCCGCGAACTTCGAATTCTTCGGGAACATCGTCGCCTTTCAACACCAGTGGTACAGAGCGAATGGTTTTTACGTTGGTGGAAATATTCTCACCCGTGGTTCCGTCGCCGCGCGTGAGGGCCTGCACCAATCGGCCGTTGCGGTAGGTACAGCCAATGGCAACGCCGTCGTACTTCAACTCGCAGGCGTACACCACCTCATCCTCAAGGGTTTTTTTGATGCGCGCCTCCCAATCTACCACTTCTTCCTTGCTGTAGGTGTTGGAGAGCGACATCATCGGCCAGCGGTGCTTCACCTTTTCGAACTTGTGGGTGATGTCGCCCCCTACCCGCTTCGTGGGCGAATCAGGATCGGCAAACAAGGGGTACTGCGCTTCGAGGTCTTGCAACTCGCGCAGCATCATATCGAACTCAAAATCGCTGATTTCCGGGTTACTCAGCACATAGTACCGGTGATTGTGGTAATGAATTTCTTTGGCCAATTCTGCCATTCGCTGCTGCGCTTCATCGGGCCCCATGCATCACTCTTTTCGGGTTTGAAACTGTACCGTTTTATAAAGGTCAATGATATCAATTTTAAGGCGGAGGTGGTAGCTAAACCCCGAATATTCGCGTTGAAGCTGGCTGTCAGCCGCTCCGAAAAACTGGTAGCC
>SKUL01000036.1 GCA_007129985.1 Flavobacteriales bacterium | reverse complement strand
TTTCTTCCACGATTTTCCGCATGTTGAGTACTGCGTAACGCATTCTTCCTAAGGCGGTATTGATGCTCACATTGGTTGACTCGGCAATCTCCTTAAAGCTCATTCGCTGGTAGTGACGCATCATTACAACTTCTTTTTGCTCAGGGGGCAAAAGTTCAATCAGCTTGCGAACATCGTCGTGAATTTGCTCGTCAATCATTTTGTCCTCAATGGTATCCTCTTTCAGAGACACCGAAGCAAACACATCGTACTCATCGTCACTTCGCGACATGGGCATTTTCTTTCCTCGTCGGAAGTAATCAATGGCGAGGTTGTGTGCGATGCGGGTAACCCACGGAAGGAATTTTCCCTCCTCGTTGTACTTTCCGGTACGAAGGGTGTGGATGACCTTAATAAAGGTATCCTGGAAAATGTCTTCTGCCACTTCCCGATCCTTTACCAATAATACAACGTGGGTAAAAACCTTTGACTTGTACCGGTCAATCAACTCAACCAGTGCTTCTTCCCTACCTTGCAGATACAGCTTAACTAGCTCTCTGTCTTCTAACCTTGACATAGACATAATCTCCTCTTTTTGATTCAACATGAACGCCTTCGTGGCGCCTAATTACGTTTCAGAGTAGATGTCTATTCGATAGATTAATCGGGTTTAAGGTTCAAAAATTTGATTGTTGCCAGCGGGGCGATGAACATTTTCATACGGCTGACGATTAACAAATATAGCCATTATTCAACACACCAAGCAAGTGATATTGGCTAATTTTGCGATTTGTTTCACCATTATCTGCATCCCACATGCCTCTAATAGACCCGCAAAGTGTTTCTGATCAGGACTATATCATCATCAGAGGGGCTCGTGTTCACAACCTGAAAAATATTCACCTGGCCCTGCCCAGAAACCAGTGGATTGTATTTACGGGTCTGTCAGGGTCTGGAAAGTCGTCACTTGCTTTCGACACCCTTTACGCCGAGGGTCAACGCAGATATGTTGAAAGCCTTTCTGCCTACGCACGTCAGTTTCTTGGCAAACTCGATAAGCCCGACGTGGATCGGATTGACGGCATCTCACCTGCCATCGCCATCGAACAGAAAACCGTATCGCGCAACGCCCGCTCTACCGTGGGCACCAGTACAGAAATCTACGATTATCTGAAATTACTCTTTGCCAGGGTGGGACGCACTATTTCTCCCGTTTCAGGCAATGAAGTAAAACGACACTATACCAAAGATGTGGTGGCTGCCATTGAGCAAATGCCTCACGATAATCGACTTTTAATCGCCGCACCGATTGCAAACAGACACAACCGCACCCGCAGAGAGCAACTTGAAATTTTGCTTCAACAGGGATATGCACGCGTGCTGGAGGGGAATGACACCCTGCTCATTGACGAATTGCTGGAAGGCAAGGTAAAGGAAACCAAGGATGAGCTGGTGTTGGTGATTGATCGTGTAACAGCGGATACGGCCGACGAGGAAAACCTGAGCCGCATTACCGATTCGGTTGAGACTGCTTTTTCTGAAGGCAGCGGTACTGCCTACCTTGTAGCCTTAAGCCCTGACTTCCCCCCTGAGTTGCACAGTTTTTCGAACCGTTTTGAGGCTGACGGGATGGTATTCGAAGAACCAAGCGTGCACTTTTTCACCTTTAATAATCCTGTAGGTGCCTGTAAAACCTGCGAGGGATTCGGTTCTGTGATTGGCATAGACCCCGAGGCGGTGATTCCGGATAAGAGCAAATCCGTTCACGAGGAAGCCATTGTGTGTTGGAAAGGAGACAAAATGAGTGCCTGGCGCGAAGAGCTGGAGAGAAATGCGCACCGCTTTGATTTCCCCATTCACCGCGCTTACCGCGATTTGAGCAAAGAGCAACAGGAATTGCTGTGGAGTGGAAACGAGTATTTCGGTGGCATTCGAGCTTTCTTTGAACACATCGAATCCAAAGCCTACAAAATTCAGTACCGCGTGATGCTTAGCCGGTACCGCGGAAAAACCACCTGCCCCGATTGTAAAGGAACCCGTTTGCGCAAAGATGCCGGCTACGTGAAAGTTGGAGGCCAATCGATTATTGACCTCGTTCAAATGCCGGCGGATGAGTGTCTCGAATTTTTCAGGGACATCTCACTTTCTCCTCAGGAAATGAAGGTGGCTGAAAGACTTTTGCGCGAAATCATCAATCGTTTGCAGTACCTCTGCGATGTTGGTTTGGGTTACCTCACCCTCAACCGACTTTCGAACACTTTGTCGGGTGGCGAGTCGCAGCGCATCAACCTCGCTACTTCGCTCGGAAGCAGCCTGATTGGATCGATGTACATTCTGGATGAGCCGAGTATCGGGCTTCACTCACACGACACCCAAAAACTGATAAGTGTGCTGCGCTCGCTCCAGGAAGAGGGCAACACCTTAATTGTAGTGGAGCACGACGAAGAAATCATGGAGGCCGCTGACCAACTCGTGGATTTAGGTCCGATGGCCGGAAGAAATGGCGGAGAAATTGTCTTTCAAGGAAATCACTCTGAGCTACTCAACGAAACCGATAGCCTCACCGCAAAGTACCTCACCGGCAGGCTCTCCATCCCCGTTCCGCAAAGCCGAAGAAAGATGAGGAACAAGGTTGTGATGCGCAAGGTGGAAAAGAACAACCTTCAAGGTTTCGATGTGACCTTTCCCCTGAATATGCTGTGCGTAGTAACGGGCGTAAGCGGGTCGGGTAAAACCACACTGGTAAAAGACCTCCTTTACCCGAGATTGAAGCGCAAGATTGAACTCCGCGAGAGCCTTCAGGCAGATGACGGCACCGTTTCGGGCGATCTCAGTCAGGTTGCGCAAATTGAGTACGTGAATCAGAACCCAATCGGCAAGTCATCCAGATCGAATCCGGTTACGTACGTAAAGGCCTTTGACGATATGCGAAGTCTGCTATCGTCGCAACCATTAGCCCGGCAACGGCGATACAAAGCCAGCCATTTTTCCTTTAACGTGAGCGGCGGTCGTTGCGACAATTGCGAGGGAGAAGGAGATGTGAAGGTTGAGATGCAGTTTATGGCAGATATCTACCTGAAGTGCGAAGTATGCAATGGCAAACGATACAAAGACGAGGTGTTGGAGGTACTTTTTGATGGAAAGAGTATTTACGACATGTTGGAAATGACTATTGACGAGGCCCTTGAGTTCTTTGGAAGTCACAAAAAAAACACAGACTGCTCCAGAATAGTGCAAAAACTCAAACCGCTTCAGGATGTGGGGCTCGGGTACCTTAAACTCGGTCAATCATCCAACACGCTTTCCGGCGGAGAGGCGCAACGTATCAAACTGGCTTCATTTCTTGTGAAAGGTCAAAGCGAGGCTCCTACCCTTTTCATTTTTGACGAGCCAACCACCGGTCTGCATTTTCACGACATCCACAAACTGCTTATCGCCATGAATGCGTTGATTGAACTGGGGCACTCCGTAATTGTGATTGAGCACAATATGGACGTAATCAAATGCGCGGACCATGTGATTGATCTCGGGCCGGGAGGAGGTGTACACGGAGGTAACCTGGTTTTCTCGGGCACACCTGAAGACCTTGCTCATTGCAAAGAATCGCTCACCGGAAAATACCTGCGCCTTAAGCTAAACGCAGTTACCGCAGAATCGTAACAAAGCCGCGAAGTTCTATGCGCTCGGCCTCACAGGTACCCTTGTATTTCAGCACGTAAGGATAGATGCCATCGGGAAGGTGGTACTGGCCACTGTTGTGAAGTGAGCCATTCCAACCTACGGATCGATTTTCGGACTCAAAAACCATTTCACCCCATCGGTTAAACACCCGAATATGAAACTCCTCTATTTCCTCTCCTTCAACCTTGAACAGATCGTTTATTCCATCTCCATTGGGCGTAAACGCGTTGGGGATATACACCAAAGCCTCGGGTAGAATAGCTGTTACGTAAATTGTATCGCTTTGAATACAGCCTCCCATGTCGACAAATGAAAAACCGTAATTACCTGCTCGTGTAATGCTGATGGTGTTGGAGGTCTGCCCTGTAGCCCACTGATAACTCTGTCCGTGCGCAGGAATATTGATTTGGTGTGACAAGCCCTCACAAATTTCAAGCGCGTAAGAGCCCAACCAATAGGTGCCCTGACCAATTTCCACCGAACTCTCCTCGGTACATGTTCCGTCTGTAACCTCGACGCTATAAGTTCCGGGGGAAGTAACAACGATTGATGACATGTCAGACTCACCCGTGCTCCAAACAATGCTCAAACCTTGCGCCGAAAGACCGGTCTCGAGCGTTTGCGACGTTTGGTAATAACAGATATCTCTGTCGGGGCCAAGGTCAACATTGAAACCGGGAACAAGCTCCACTGTTTGAGAGTAGATGTCGCTGTTTAAACAGTTCGGCTCTGTGGCGGTGAGCGAAATGTTGTAGGTACCCGCGCCGGGGAATGCATGAATAAATTCATCCTGATTGTGAATTTCCTCGCCATTCAAATTCCATGTTATTTGAAGCCCGTCACCATCGCTCAAATTATGAAGAGACACCAGATTCTCCTGGCAATATCCTGTTTGCATAGCTGTAAAGAGCGCCTCCACGGTATTGTCTGTTACGCTTACGGTAGCGAAGGTGGTATCTTGTCCCGGACAACCTTCGAAGCCCGAAACAACGAGCATGACTTCATATTCACCAGAGGTTTCAAATACGTGTTCTGGCGCAAACTCAGTGGAGGTATTGCCGTCGCCAAAATCCCAGAAGTAATCCTGGCCGGTACTGAAATTCTGAAAAGTCACCTCAAGCGGTGGGCAGCCCGCAGCTCCTATGGTTCCGGCAACCGCAGTGGCCTGATCACTTACCGTAATGTTCTGTTCGCTGTTATTGGTGTAGAAGCAAAGAGTGTCTTCAATGCTCAAGCTGATAGTATAAGTCCCTAAGTCTGTGTATTGGTGACTCACCGTTTCGCTTGTGTACTGGGTTCCATCACCCATATCCCATGTAAAGGAAAGGTTTTCTCCTTCGCTTTGGTTAATGGTTTCAACGATAAAGCTTTCGCAATCTGTCTGAAAGGCCAGAAAATCAGCATTTACTGTTTGCTCCTGCCCTACTGCTATGGTCACAGTTGCCTGATCTTCGGGGTTACAGGTTTCACTGTGAAAGGCTGTGAGGGTCACTTCAAAAATACCGGGACCAAAGAAGGTATGTGTTGGATTGATGTCTTCACTTGTTGTGCCATCACCAAAATCCCAGATGTACGATTCCCCGTTGCTGAGATTTTCAAATTGTACTTCTACCTCCTGACACGCTATGACCTGTTCATTACCGATTTCTGCTATCAGTGCTCCGAATATCTCAACCTCCTGCTCAGCAATTTCAGTGTTATCGCAGGCGTTGTCTGTAGCGGTAAGAACAATGCTGAATACACCCAGCTCATCATAGGCATGCACGGCATTTTCTGTATTGTAGGTGGTTCCGTCTCCCATATCCCATTCATACTCCAGAAAGGAAGCTCCCGTTTCGTTGGTGAGTGTTACTGTGGAGGTTTCGCAGTCTATTTCATACGAGAATGATGGGTTGAAGGCATCGGCCGAACCCACATCTATAAAGAGATATGCAGTATCGGCCAGGTTACAACTCAATGAATCGTAACTGATAAGACTGATAGTGTAACTACCGGGCTCAGTAAAGGTATGTTGTGGCTCGAATTCATTGCTTATAGGCGAACCATCCCCAAAATTCCAGATAAACACATCACCAATACTGTAGTTGTTGAACTGTACAGTATGGGGAGCACAACCATTAATATCGTCGTTGGTAGTAATGGCAGCGTTTACCCCGCTCAATTGAAAGTCGATTTTAAAGACTCCGATATCCCAGCCAATTGACTGATTTGTAGCCCATGCATCAGGATTGGTGGGAAATGCACCTGAATTACATACACCCTGATATACGATTCCGCTCTTATCGAAACGGCTAGTTCCTCCGTCCACGTGATTTCCACCATAGTAGGTTCCAAACGCCAGTTCAGACATATCCTCCTCCCAGGCACACAAGACGAAACTGCCTGATTGAAACAATGAATTAGGGGTCAACTCCCAGCCTGATGCGCTGTTGTATGCACAGATGTATATTCTGTCGCATCG
>SKUL01000083.1 GCA_007129985.1 Flavobacteriales bacterium | reverse complement strand
GTTTCCTTGTACGTATTTCATGCTTTGAAGATCGCTATTTATTCATTGCAATAACCGTCCTTCACATGAAAGTTATCAAGAATCAAGGTGTGGGAAAGCGGGTTGTGAGACAGTCTGACGTTCAGCTTCTCCCACACCTCCCTTTCATCGACTACGTGGCCCAAAGTCTTGTTTTGCTCAAAGATGCAGAAAAAGCCTGGGATATGCAAAATGCCCCGCAAAACCCTTGTAAGGCCGCAAAACGAACCGAAAAGCTGGACGCGGCCGTTTCGATCACTTCAAGTCCTGCCGAGAAGAACGATGAATGCAAGCAGAGCTTACAGGAATAAGAACCGCCGAAGCAGAGGTTTGAGGGTGCGGGGGGCTCTATGTCCAGTTGTTCATACTTAAAAGTCGAACCATTGGGCATTTTGCTGATTTGCTGTTGTATTCTTTGCGTAATCCCCATTGTTCTGCAAGGGTAACACCAAAATTCATTTGTCAAGTAAATGAGACATAATACTTGACATAACAGTTTGTCTTGAGAGATTTGGCAATACGTTTTTCATAGATAAACCGGCATTGGCTGGTAGGGGATAAATTCAACTAGCAAAGATGCAATACCCGTTTAAACGGCGAATGTGACTGCGCGGCTTAAATCACTAAGGCTTGCCATAAAGAACCATGAGTGAAAGCAGAGCTTACAGGATTAAGAAGAGCCGATGCAGAGCTTTGGGGGTGCGGGAGCTTGTGAAGGTTAATTCCTTGTTACAATTACGCGCTTTAATATCTGGTGGTTCGCTGAGAGAATTTGCACCAAATAAACCCCACTTCTCAATTGATCGGTAGAAATTAGCTCATGAAAATCATTCACTGCAAGTTCTTTCACTACTTTACCGTTGATGTCCATAAGCCGGATATTCAAAATAATTTCATCTGACTTCACATAAAACTCATCCTGAGCAGGGTTTGGATAGATGATGACATTACGCTCCTCTACAGAAGAGGAAGCGATTCCAGTAGCAGCGCAGTTTTCCTGATACTCAAATGCGCCAATGTCATAAGCTCCGCTGCATGGACGCGGGTTTCCGTCAAAATCATCTATGAGGCTAACTTCCTTACCCGTGTTTATACAAGGAGATGTAGCTTGCAGGCGAAAATCAAGATTGGAAAAATCCTCAAATTCGGGGTCTTGCCAGATACTCTCAAGAATTAATGCGTCAACCATGTTGCTTTCGTTGAATCCATTATTATGAAAACAGCAGTTTTCGTAAGTGATAGGTGAGGCATGCGTTGATTGAGAATCCATATAGTTTTCATAGCCGGTAATAATGCAATTGCTCAAAGATGTATTCATATTCACCCGCTGACTCAGAAGAAAGGAGTTATTGGATACCGAGGGATCGGGGTTCACGAAAGTACAGTTGATAAATGAATTTGAGTCAGCGGGGTAATTGCCTGTCCCGCTCATATAATACCCAAAACCAATACCACCCGGTGATTGGAACAAACAATTTGTAAAAGTATTGCCTATCGCAGTCAGGTCATTGCCCGGAGAGTATACGATATCTTTATAAAACTTCACTGAGTAGTTATAGTAGTACCACCAAACATCGTCAGCATTGATATGCGTCTTTATCTTATCGAAGGTATTGTAACGGGCACAGGTAATACCTATGCTTCCGGGGGCTCCTTCCCCGGCATAGGAAGTGCAGGCTTCAAAATGATTGTATTCGGTATCCTCTCCTCTAAGAACAAACAACCCTCTTATTGCCTTGGTGCTGCAGTTTCTCAAAGTGTTGTACCTTGTCTTACCTCCTTCACCCCAATTTAATACGGCAAACCCATGCCCATGATGGGCAACATTTCCAACCCTTTCTGCATAACAATCCACCATTTGATTGAATTCCGTATTATGCACGCCGGTTGAGCCTAGCGCAAAATAATAATCTGTTCCGGGCCCTGTTGGGTAAGGCCGGGGTGTTGATGTGTCATCACAAAACACACGACATCCTTGCAATAAATTGTATTGCGCCGGTCCCCCCGAGGAAGCCATAATCTTAATGCCTTCAGCAGCCGCATTATACACAAAGGCGTTTCTAATGGAAGAAGAAGATGTGCTAATAAGCCCCATGGCACTTCCGTTGTAATACGCATTGGGGTCGCCGATATAAGCACATATGATATTTTCGAAGTTCAAATACTGTCCGGCCCATGTGCTTAAACCATGGTTGTAGTTCAGAATATGAAGGTTCTTTATCGTAATATGACTCACATTGTACAATTGCATTGCCAAACCTGCGCTAGCCCTGTCAACTCCATCAATTGTGGGAAAGTCAGGATTGCTGCCTCCATAATTTCCCGAAAGATAATCCGAAATAGTACCTGGAATATCTGTGGAATCAATATCGTTTATCACATTTTTATACCCTACAAAAACAATTGGATTCAACAGGGTGCCGGAATTGCTGAAAATCAGGTTAACGTCTCCATAGTTGCCGGCCTTTACCCAGACCGTATCGCCGGCAGTAGCGTTTTGTACTGCATAGACCAAACTACCCGGGTTATTGATGTCGGTTGAAAGAATCGTTGTACCCTCAGGTGCTACATAATAAACCTGGGCGGCAGATGGTGCAACTATTGCAACGAGGACGAACAAGAGTGAAATCAGATGCTTCATCGAATCATGTTTACGTTTTTCTTCCGACTTGAATCAAATCTTACAATTCGAAGCTTCTTTCTCTTTAGCATCGTTTCATAAAACATGACCTATCACTTTGTTTCGCTAAAGATGCAGAAAATTGACAGAACATGCAAGAAGCGCGTTTGATGGCCGCTATATGCGCTCCGACCTACACCGGCTTTCTCCCACAAAACCAAAACCGAGGGCGTAGCGGAGCCTCCAAGGCTTTTAGCAAGGAATCTCACTTTAGGCTGTGGTAAAAGCTCAGCCGCCAAAACTGTTCTATGAGCCGCAGCCGACAACGCCATGGGCTGCCACCGGTCTTAGGTTCAAAAGCGCAGGCGTGTAACAAACGAGGATGAGAGAGGGTTGCCAGGAAGAACTATGAATGCAAGCAGAGCTTACAGGATTAAGAACCGCCGAAGCGGAGGTTTGAGGGTACGGGGGGATTGTTGTGCCTTCGTGCTTTTTTATTTTTTGAACTCATCAAAGAAGTCAATTAGTTTATCGATAGTGAAGTAAGGGTTACGTTGATGCTTGGGTAAATCGGTCTGAACATTTCTTCTCAATCTTTTTGCTCTGTCAATTGCGGTGTCCAATTTATCTTTTAAAATTTCATAGTGCTTCAGTTTGGTTTTGTGGTATTCAGGCCACTTAACTTTTAAAAATCTCAAGGCTTCTGAACCGTCTTGAAAACTTCTGCCGCAGTTCTCAATATGCAGTATAAACCAATGTTCAATGCACATAGAACTGTATGCCATACAAAACTTTTCGGAGTCAATAATTCTGAAGGCAGCCTCTAATTCATTAGTTTTATTATCATTATCAAAGAAAAGCCAAATGGAATCATAAGAGTTTCTTTCTCTTCTCGCTGTCCTTTTTCTTTTTCTGGCTTCTTCAGCTAAGCTTTTTGGATCGTTTTTTGGATTCCTATTAATGTCAATTGTTATCGATCGTTGAAGGTTTCTTGGTAATTCACTCTTTAATGATTTTGCATACAATTCTTCAGTGAATCCTTCACATAGAATCAATATCCGTTTATTTGGCTTTTTAATCCTCATCACGTTGCATTTCTATTAGAAAGTCGGAATCATTGATAATTGGTGTCGCCCCAAACCTACCTGATGTATACCATTTGTCTAGAGGAGTCCCTAATCGAATTCCTTTGATGTCTGAGCATCTGTACAAAGTGGTTGATCCATATTCATCCTTCTCTGTGAACCAAACTTGGTCTCTCCTGAAAATGTCGTTTGAAAGCTGAGTTATGTCGTGTGTTGCAAAAATCAGTTGAGAGTTTTTGGGGTTGGTAATTTCGCTATGAAATAGATTAATCAGAAATTGTGTAATACTAGGGTGCATGTTCTTTTCAAACTCATCAACAACTAACACCCTCCCTGTTTCTAGCGCGTCAAGAATAATTCCACCTATGACGAACAAGCTTTTAGTCCCTGTTGATTCTTCCTCAATTTCAAAGTGTTCAAATCCAATTTCTTTTTCACCATCAAAAAGTGGGTGTTGAGTTTTTATATCATACTTGAATTTGTCTTGGAATTTTTCCTTTACATCATCGGGCATGTTACTCGGAAACTTATAACTGCTCCAATCAACTTCTTCTGCCTGAATCCCAGTAATACCCGTATCCAACGCGCAAATGAGTTTATTAAATCTCTTCGAAAAGTTTGAGTTTTTATTTTCTGCTAATCTTTTTGGATAAAGCTTACTTATTGAAGTCTCTTGGTAGTCCTGGAGAAAAGGAAAAACCATCATGCCTTTTCCGAAAAACGAAAATGCTGGCAGCAAGGATTCTACATTATTTTCTGCTGCTTTAGAGAGGAATAGTTGATTAGGCAATAATAATTTTTCAATGGTTTTTTTTCCACCTTTATATGACTCACCAAATTTTAATGGACTGCCATTTTTTCTGGTGAACAGAAGTGTCCGAATAGAGTTGGGGTAATGGTAAAGTTCTTCAAAATCAATTTTGTCCCCAGTAAACTTAATGTGATAATAGTATAGGTTGCTCTCGTGTGAGAACTCTATTTCCATTGAAACTGGGGCAGTTGAACTCTGGACGTTTAATTTGAATGGCTCATATGGCGAAATTCTGTCGTCAGGTTTAAAACTGGAAGACCTGCGAACTAAAAATTCAAGTGCTTTAAACGCTCTAAGCAGTCCACTCTTACCTGAAGCATTAGGTCCATAAATAACAGCTGATTTAATTAACTTGTTATTCCCACTCTGGAAGGTGTTGGAATTTAAGCCCCGTAGACTTGTCTTTGCTAACGAAAGTTCAGCCTTATCGCGAATTGACCTGAAGTTCTTTACACTAAAACGGATTAGCATTTCTTTGTTTTTGCGCAAATATCGTTTAAAATCGATGATTTGGCAAGGAATAATGGTCTAATCTGCGTAAAAACAGCAAAAATACGGCCTGATAAGGGTCGGGCGGGGTGATTTGTTCGCACAAGGCACAACGTCAGCTTGTCCCACCCCCCCGACTGACGCAGTCGTCCGCTCGTGCCATCATGTTTTTGAACCTTTGGAGAACCAACATATCCGCTTTTCATTTCATCAAAATGATGTCGAGGTAGCGTTTTCTCTCGGAGCGCGTATGTATTGGCACATGGTTGGCGTTTGGCTTGATTGTCACCCACGCAAGATATAAATATTCCTTCAACTTCCACTATCACACCCAAAATAAGGCGCATAAGGAGCATTCCCTTGCACGCCCCTACCCCTCCAACATCCGCGTAAGCGCTACAAACTCCTCTACGCTGAGGGTTTCGGGGCGGCGGTCAAAGAGGGGGTGGGTGCTGTCTAGTTCCTGCGGGCAAATGCCTTTGAGCGAGTTGCGGAGGGTTTTGCGGCGCTGGTTAAAGGCCGTTTTTACCACCACGGCAAAGCGCGCGGGGTTGCAACCGAGGTCCTGCACGGTATTGCGCCGCAGCCTGATCACACCCGACTTTACCTTGGGGGGCGGGTTAAAAGAGCCTTCGTTTACGGTAAAGAGGTACTCCATATCGTACCAGGTCTGCAGCAGCACGCTCAAAATGCCGTAGTCCTTGTTGCCGGGCGGCGATACAATGCGGCGGGCCACCTCGCGCTGAAACATGCCCACCACCTCGGGCACCTGGTTGCGCTGCTCATACACGCGAAAAAGTATCTGCGTGGAGATGTTGTAGGGAAAATTGCCGATAATGCCCACCGGCTCCGGGCCAAAGAGCGACGAAAGCTCCATGGCAAGAAAATCGTGCTCGTGTACGCGGCCGCTTAATGCGGGGTAGTGCTCGTTGAGATAGACTACGGATTCGCCGTCAATTTCCGCCACGTGCAATTCGTAGGGAAGCGGCAGCAAATGGCGGGTCAGCGCACCTGTACCGGGGCCAATTTCGAGCAGCCGTTGGTAGTTTCCGTGTCCGGTAAGGCTGGCCGCTATTTTTTCGGCTACGCCCGTGTTGGTGAGAAAATGCTGTCCGAGGTGTTTTTTAGGCCGTACCATCTTGCTGGTGAATCACGTGCAGCAAGGTACGGAATGCGGCGAAT
>SKUL01000255.1 GCA_007129985.1 Flavobacteriales bacterium | reverse complement strand
GCCCAGCGAGAACTAGCACAACTGTACTACGCTCAAGAGGAGTTTGATGAAGCTTATAACAGATTTCTTCAATACGACCTTGCGCGTGACAGTATTCATAAGCTAACACGTACCCGTGAATTCGACAACCTGAGGCTTGCTTATCAGTCTGAAGAGAAAGAGCGCCAATTGGAGGTCATGCGCTCACAAAGAGAAAAAGACCAAATTATTCTTGCGCAAAACAGCCGTATTCGCAACGGCCTTATCATCCTCGCTGTCATTCTTTTTGCTTTTTCTGTTTTTGGTATTCTGATGTACGGTCGCCTTAAGTCATTCGCTGGTAAGCTTGAAGAACAGCAGGTGGTTCTTGAGGCAAAAAACCAACAAATCAAGGAGCAGGCAGAGGAACTGGAAGCTGCCAATCGCAAACTCAGCAATGAAAAAAGAGCGGCAGAAATCTCAGCAGAGGCCAAAGCTGAGCTAATTTCAGAACTCTCACACGAGGTTCGCACACCGCTTAATGCCTTGATTGGTATTGCACACATTCTGCGTGAGGAAGCTGTTTCCCCAGAACAAAAAGAATACTTGGACGCACTTTATTTCGCAGCACACAATCTGCTGCTTTTCACCAATAACACACTCGATTTCTGCAAACTGGAAGTAGGAAAGCTAACTTTAAAGCCGGCACGTTTTAATCCACGGTTTTCTGCTCAGCGAGTAATAGCTCCGTTCAGAGTGAGCAACAAAAACCGAGACGTTGACCTGAGACTTGAGGTGAGCGACGACGTTCCGGAAACGCTTGTGGGCGATGAAACCAGGTTCACCCAAATCATGATAAATCTCGTTAGCAATGCACTCAAGTACACCAAAAAAGGCCACGTAATACTTCGTATGACATGTGCTGAATTTGATTCGAAATGTCATAAGCTTGTACTAAGCATTGAAGACACAGGCATAGGTATTCCGCTGGCCATGCAAGAAAAGGTATTTGGGAGATACGATCGACTTGGAAACGACGCTGTTCAATGGGCGGACGGAAGTGGACTAGGACTGTCAATCACCAAAAAACTTGTGGAGTGGATGAATGGAAGTATAAGTTTCACGAGCAAAGCAAACGCAGGCACAACGTTCAGAGTGGAGTTACCATTTGATCAGGACGAATCCGGAACCGACCCCAACACGGAGAAAAACGGAATCAATGAACCATTGCAAAACCGCTCTGTTTTACTAGCCGAAGACAACGAGGTGAACATCATGTTTACATGGAAGTTGTTGGAGAACCTCGGCATGAAGGTATCGGTGGCCCGCGACGGTGAGGAAGCCGAAAACATGGCACTTAAGGAGCACTTTGATTTGATTTTAATGGACCTCCAAATGCCGCGAAAAAACGGAATTGAGGCAACACGGGATATTCTAAATGCTAAACCGGAAATGACCGTCATTGCACTAACTGCCAATGCCAACATATCTATCAAGGAAGAGCTCTTGTCAAGCGGCTTTCAGGATGTTATTCAAAAACCTTTCGAGCCGGATAAGTTGGGTAATTATCTTTCAAAGCATCTAAAGATCAACCAATGAGCTTCCGGTACATTTTCCCAATCTTTTTTTCAATAGCCCTTATGGGCTGTGGCAACAATGCACAAACTGGTGATTACACCACGAAAGAAAAACCTGTTACCCGTGAACAAAAAAACATTGTGCCCATTCAGAAGATTGAATTTATAGGGGATATCGCTACGCTTGACGGCGCTCCTTTTAATGGGATAATCGGCATTTACACAAGTGGCAACGTTCTTCTGAGCGAGCAAACGTACAGAGATGGCATCAAGGAAGGTCAGTGGAGCGTATATCACCCAAATGGCAAGCTTCAAAAAGAGGGGATTATCCAAGATGGTTTGGAACATGGACGTTACCGCGAGTGGTATCCCAGCGGCCATCTTAAATATGAATACCAGTACGATGCCGGCAAAAAAGTGGGTAAATGGCTCAGCTGGTACGAAGACGGAACCCCCTACACCGAACGCAATTTTGTAAATGGCCAGCTCGAAGGCAAAGTGTTGGTTTGGGACGAAGAAGGCTTGTTGGCCAAGGAATACGACTACCGAAGCGGCCGTCAGGTTAATGCCATTATGCACTTTGAGAATCGCTGAGAGCTAAAGAACAGGCTTGGGCAACAGCGACATGATGCGGAAATACATCGGATACCCCACCCACCTTGCGAGTTTGATTTTAGCGGCTGATAATCCGGCAATGGGCTTTAGTGAAGAAGGTTTTGTTAGATAGGAGCGATATTCTTTCCAAGCTCCGGGCGAAAGCCGATTGAGCAATGCGATGGTAGAAAAAAGAAAAGCATCCAAATCCTGGCGGGCTTTTCCCCATTCCGCCGGACGTTCATCGCGAAAAGATTCGTACATGGCCAACCTCACATGAAGGTAGTTCTTAACGCGGCGTACCGGATTGCTTTGTGTGATTCTGCCCGAAGCACGCTCGCGAACCTCCGTAAGCAACTCTTTGTGTGCGATGTATTGATCACTTTTCATCAACAACCGAAACATCAGCTCAGCCTCCTGAGAACTACCCAAATCTTCTTTCCATCCTCCAATCGCATTCAGCGATGACCTGCGAAAAAGATTGGCAGAGGTGATTCCGGCCAGTCCGGCGAAAACCGAAAAAAAGCCAGGTTCGGCGGGGTATAAAGCAGTTTTATCGCCATCAACATTTAAGCGATTGAAAGCCCCGGCAACATATTCAGCTTCAGGATATTTCGCAAGCAATTCAATCTGTGCGCGAATTTTCCCGGGAAGTAAAACGTCGTCGGCATCAAGAAACTGAACATAGCTACCCTTTGCTACCGAGAGTCCCTGATTTCGCGCAGCACATGCACCTGTATTGGGCTGGCAAATCAGCTGAGCCGATACTTTCGGATGGAGGGAAATCCAATCCGCAATCGCCGATACAGTTTCATCTGAACTACCGTCGTCCACAGCAATAATCTCAAGCGAAACGTCCTTCTGGTTTAGCACCGAATTCAGTGCATCACCCACCCACGCAGCTACATTGTAGCAGGGTATCACAACACTAACATCGGGTGTTTGCAATGTTTCCATAAGGTTCTCAGCAGAACGCTGCAAACAAAATGCAGCACCGCAAAGATACAAGCGCCCCTGAGGCAAGCGGAACCAACATCGGTTTTCTGTGTTTATTAGTCAACATGCTCCGCAACATCACGTACAACAATCCCGAAATGAAGGCCGAGATCAACCAAGCGGTTGGACCACCTTTCGGTCTGATTTCCAGCATTAAAATGGGCGGCATTGGTTCGCGCAGAATGCTTATTTCCAAAGCATCGTCCGATATCCGGAAATGGCTTTCGATGCAAACCACTTTGCCATACTGCTATGTCGAACTTCGACCCAATGGCATCATAGTTCACTTCCGTTCTATTTTGGAAACCATGGGCTGGATTATTCCCTTTCACCACCTCAGCATTTTCAGAAACGGTAAAGCCATACACCTGCATGGAGCAGGTTCTTTTATGCACCTGAGGGGTGTGGGTTCCTTAAAACCGGATTACAAGTTTATTGAGAAGGTGCTGAGCCGAAAGCAGTGTACGCGTGAGTCAGACCCATTCTGAACTACCTGAGTATAATTTTTTGGTGATAAACCCCCGCGTCCGTCCACAGGCGAGCAACATACATCCCTCGCGGTAAGCCGGAAGTATCAATCCTGACGTTATCGGTTTGATTGAACGAAAACGTCTTACTCAGATTTCCGGCCATATCATACAGCTCCACCAATTGCAAGGGCCGGTTGGATTCGATGTTCAACATACCCGATGTGGGATTGGGAAAAATGGTAAACGCATCGCTGTTTTCCTCCTCTTCAATACTTGTAGCTACCTGGCAGAGGTGATAATTCAGAAAAGCTGCAATCTCTTGGTCAACAAGTTCTATGTCGTGCACTTCATGCTCATTTCCATCATAGATATGAAAAACGGCGTGCTGCTCAGGGAAGTTAAGCATGGTGGTTTTAGCCTGTATGGCGCACGAACCATCTACAAGCGGGTTGTTGGCGTCCGGCACAAGAGCCCAATAAGGTTTCATGCGGTTGCAGTGCACCACGGGGTCCTGACTTTGATGGTAAGCATACACCGGCGGGTCAAGGGGTGAAGTAATAAGACTGGTATCGCGCATTCCACCGAAAATGTTGACCGCTGCCTGAACATCTGTGTCCCAGCCGTTCAGGTTCATGGTTCCTTCGATAGGCCCGAGGTCGGGTCTCGCGGAAAGCAGAACCGGACCCAATGAACCTGCGCTGGAGGGCTTCTCGTCAGGCTGGTCCATATACGCTGTGTGAAGCGCAATAAAACCACCGGCACTGCCACCCAGCACCGCCACGCGATTTACGTCGGCAGAATCCACATCGGCGCGCTCCTTTAAAAAACGGATGGCTCCTCTGCAATCCTGCATTCCGCGGTACATAGCACGAACCAGTTCATGAATATCCACCGGAAAAACCGGTGCAAGCACATGATGAAAACCCAGCCGGTACGAGATGGTAGCCGCTACGTATCCGCGCGCAGCATACCACTGGCAGAGTTCGTTCATCTGGTTGCGGTTTCCTTCGTGAAAGCCACCTCCGTGCACCATTATCAAAAGGGGGCGTTGAGTGTTTTCATCGCCAACCGGCTTAAAAATATTCATGGCCAGTGTGGCGGTGGTGCCGTTGTAGCGCTCGGCAGTGCCGTACACCACGTCCATTTCGGCCCAGGTTTCATACTGGGGCAGCAGAAAATCAGTACAATCCTGCGCCCTGAGCGAGGCAGAAATACTGAATGCAGCAATTAAAAAGGCCAATCTCATCACCAGGTAATTAAGAGGTTTTCTGTTGACCAAGTTACAAAAACTCTGAGAGTGAGAAACTACCGCAGCGAAGCCATCTTCTCCTCAATGATTCGGATGCGATCGGATGCATCGCTGAGTTTTTTGCGTTCGGCGGCAACTACCTGTTCGGGCGCGCTACTTACAAAGCGCTCATTGCTCAATTTCTTCTCTACCGATTGCAGAAAGCCACGGGTGTATTTCAGCTCTTCTTCAAGTTTTTTCAACTCGCCCTCTACATCTATCTGGTCTCCCGAAACAGGTATGAAATACTCGTTACCTGCCACCATAAAGGTGAGCGCACCGGCGGGTTTATCCGTGGTTGAAGTGATGGATGAGAGCTTACACAAGTGGGCTATCACTGCGTTGAACGCCTTCGGATGCCCCTGCCCTTCTTTGATGAGCAAGTCCAAAGCTTCCTTATTAGGTATCTGGTTTCGTTTGCGCTCATTGCGAATGGCCGTTACAATTTCCATCACTTTTTCAAAGTCCTTGAGAATAGTCTCGTCGAAGGTCTGTTCTTGTGGCCAGGGCGATACCACAAGCGCCTCATCGGGAGTATTGCGTTTGTTGAGATGCTGCCAGATTTCCTCCGAGATAAACGGCATAAATGGGTGCAGCAGCTTGAGCATTTGCTCGAAGAAAGCCTGTGTTTGCTCGAGCGTTGTCTTGTCAATTTGCTCTCCGTAGGGTGGCTTCACCATCTCAAGGTACCACGAACAGAAATCGTCCCAGATGAGCTTGTAAATAGTCATCAAGGCCTCGGACAATCTAAAACGCTCAAAGCTCGTGTTGATTTCGGCCAGCGCCTGCGAAAAGCGCGCGGTCATCCATGCCACAGACTGTTTTGCTGACTCAGGTTGGTTTTTTTCTTCGGGCTCCCACCCTTTCACCAGGCGGAAAGCATTCCATATTTTGTTGGAAAAGTTTCTGCCCTGTTCGCAAAGTTTCGGATCGAAAGGCAAATCGTTTCCGGCGGGTGCCGTCAGCAACAATCCCACACGAACGCCATCAGCGCCATAGCTTTGAATAAGTTCCAACGGGTCGGGTGAATTGCCCAGTTGCTTGCTCATTTTACGGCCCTGACTGTCGCGTACAATGCCGGTGAAATACACGTTTCTGAAAGGACGCTCATCGCGGTAGTGATACCCCGCCATAATCATTCGGGCCACCCAGAAAAAGATGATATCCGGTCCGGTTACCAAATCATTGGTGGGATAGTAATAGCTTACCTCCTCTTCGGTTTCAAAGCCATCAAACACGCCCATGGGCCATAACCAAGACGAAAACCATGTGTCCATTACGTCTTCATCCTGACGTAAATCACTCAGCTCAAGACCGGGATTGCCGCTTTG
>SKUL01000241.1 GCA_007129985.1 Flavobacteriales bacterium | reverse complement strand
CGGCATCCACGAGGTGTTTCGCGGCATCTCCGGTTGCGATGTTACCAACCACCAAATCAGTATTGGGATGGGCATTGTGAATTTCTCTAATCTGCGCGGCTACGCTTTTGGTATGACCGTGCGCTGTGTCAATGACAAGAGCATCAACTCCGGCTGCAATAAGGGCCTCTGCTCGTTGAAGCGTATCGGCTGTAACGCCCACCGCTGCTGCCACACGCAAACGGCCAAACTGGTCTTTCGCAGAATTCGGGTGCTCCTTTAGCTTGATGATATCGCGGTAAGTAATTAAGCCGACCAAGCGATAGTCGTCGTTAACAACCGGTAGTTTTTCAATTTTGTGCGCCTGAAGAATAGCCTCAGCCTGAACCATATCAACACCTTCGCCAGCAGTAATGAGCTGACCTTTGGTCATGACGTCGGCAACCGGCTTGTTCATTTCTTTTTCAAAGCGCAGGTCACGATTGGTTACGATGCCTACCAATTTGCCATTGCCGTCAACTACGGGAATTCCGCCGATGCTGTTTTCGGCCATAATGGTTAGCGCATCGGCCACAACTGCATCGAGCTTGAGGGTAATGGGATCGAGAATCATTCCGCTCTCTGAACGCTTCACTTTGCGAACCTCCAGAGCCTGACGCTCGATGCTCATGTTCTTGTGAATCACTCCTATCCCACCCTGCTGAGCCATGGCAATTGCCAGTCGTGACTCGGTAACGGTGTCCATGGCTGCTGAAACCACCGGAGTTTTAACCCGAATGTTTTTGGTGAATTGGCTGCTGATATCCGCTTCCCTTGGGTGTATTTCGGAGTAAGCCGGCACAAGAAGAACATCATCGTAGGTGAGGCCTTCTGTAATGATTTTCGGGTGGTTAGCAGACATGCAGATGGGTGTTAAATAAGGTTCCGGAATAATGGCTGCAAAGGTAATAAAAGCAAGCAATGACTGACGCCCTCAATTAAAGGCATTCAAGAGAATTACACTTCCTTTCTTTTCGATGGTTTTTCCGTCTCCTGCTCTGAAAGTAATTACGTAGATATAACCCCCTTCAGGTGCGATACCTCCTTCGTGATAGCCGTTCCATCCGATGTCAATGGAATTTGACTGAAACATAAGTTTTCCCCACCTGCTGAAAATCTGCATCTCATATCGATCAAAATCTATGTAGCCTGCAACCGGGCGAAAAATATCGTTATAACCACCTACCACAAATGCATTCGGAATCCAAAGTAGCGGCTCTTGCACTGCGCAGGCAATATTGGAGCGCAAGGTATCCGCTCTATTGAACGAATTCATGTTTTCCACCGCTTCAATGTAGTAGCAAAACTCACCGTGGTCTTCAATGAACGCGCTCACATCGTCTTCGTAAAATGTAATATTGCTCTGAACAGTGGCGAGAGGCTCAAACGCGCCATCGCGTCCCAACGACCTGAAGATGCGGTATTGGGATACGTTTCCATCCCAAATTTCGTAGGTATTCCACTGAATTCTGTTTTGTTCCTCTTCGCTGTCGTCAAATGCATTCAGCAGGATATTGCTCGAAACGTTGCTGTAGCCCTGAAAGTTTCCGCAGAAATCGGTAGCCGCCGCTCTGTACTCATATCGACGTGTTTCTGTATTCACTTCCTCATCGATGAAGCGATATATGGTTTCGTCTAGCGGACTGGGCACCATTTGACCTAGCTCAACAAAATCTGTTTGCCCGAGATCTCTTCGCTCCAACATGTAGGACATCATAAACCCATCTGGATCGGTGAGCAGATTCACTTCAATGGTTGAGCGATCAATAACATCCACCCTATTCAAGTACGCAAAATCAGGAAGTTCGGGGTAAGTAGTGGTTACGCAACGTCGATTGGCATAGGCGGCTTTTTGTGGGCCTGCGGAAACTGCCTTTACCAGAAAACAATAATCCGAAAACGGATTGACCTCAACGGTTGCCTGAAGAGTATTGGGAGCCACGCTCTGCACGAGTTCATAGGGGCCTTCGTTTTCAGAGGCATAAATCTCATAAACCAACACTCCGTTGCTCCATCCAATGTAGGGTGTCCAGCTAAGGGTTACCGCCAAATCACATTCTTCGAAACTGGCATTCAAGTACATGGACTCGTGTGCAGCGCCAAATGACTCATTGTTTCCACATTCGTCAAAAGCGATGATCAGGTATCGTTTGGGGCCAGTGGGTTGGGTAACATGCAAAAAAGATGTGCTATCTGCGCCCGGAACCTGCCCGATAGTAAGGTATTGAGAAGGGTCTGTATTGTCTTGAATGATATAACCGTTGGTATCTTCCTCCGGGCTGGGATACCAACACACCATCATAAACCCGGTTTCAAGGTCGTAGGTGATTGTTTCAATTACCGGCGGAGTAGGCCCGATTCCATCAGTTAGTAAATCGCCATCAATGGATGAAGTTGAAAAGCAACCACTGTTGTCCTGCAGGCGCACCCTGTAATTGATATTTTCCGGTGGGTCGTTACAGATACCGAGAATCGTGTCAATGTGTGACTCTTCGCCAAAAAAGGACGAACCAACATTTGCCCACTCACCAGGTGCATTCTCTCTGAATACGTCATATATACCCACTGAAGAGGGCAACATCTCCTCAAAAGGAGGGTTCCAATCCAGAAAAGCCCGTGAATTGGTGGTTCCTGCCTGTACATTGAGCACCATTGTTTGAATGGTAGGCGAATCACCAGAAGTTATCTGCCCCACATTTCCTGTGCGAAGGCGCAAGAAATAGGTTCGTTGCTGAAACTGCGCATCGGCTCCAACGTGTAAGAAGCTGGTGTTGTTATAGTCGAAAATTTCACCGATTTGCTCAGGGTCTCCGGCGGCATCCAGTGTGAACACAAGATAGCTGAAAAAGAGATTGCCGGGGTCATTAGGGGGAGTCCATGAAACCAGCACATCGCCGTTATCTTGCACATCTGCACATCGAGGAACAGGAATTTCCTGAGCAACGGCTGTTCCACCCAAGAGCAGGAAGGTACAGAACAAAAAATGTTTGAGTATCAGGTTTAGTCGAATGCCTAGTAGTTGCATCAATGTCTCTCTCCGCATGTAAACGTCCCAGTTGGATATATATTTTGTTGACGGCATTACCTGTAGTGAGGTTGTAAGTAAAATGATTTTAAAACCGAAATCGAGGATCTGAGTCAACCAACCTGGCAGCAACTGTGTACTCATCAATGATTTGATTTACAATATCTCTGGCAGGTAGTATTTCGCGCACCAGACCAGATATCTGACCTATTTCAAGCTCACCATCTTCAAGATTCCCTTCAAACATGCCTTTCTTGGCTCTTCCGCGGCCCAGTAATTGCGCCAGTTCCTCCTTGGTTGCGCATTGGGCATAAGCAGTTTGGATTTGCTCGAAAAACGGATTTTTAATCATCCTAACTGGAGTTAGTTCTTTTAGGGTGAGCTGGGTACCACCTTCTCCGAGGTCAGTAACCTGACTTTTAAAGGCGACATGTGCGGAGGACTCTTCGCTGGCGACAAAACGTGTTCCTATCTGCACGCCATCTGCTCCCAACACCATGGCGGCAAGCATGGCCCGGCCTGTTGCGATTCCTCCGGCGGCTATGAGCGGACAAGAGATAGCCTCTCTGACCATTGGGATGAGGCATAGGCTGGTTGTTTCTTCTCGTCCGTTATGACCGCCAGCCTCAAAGCCTTCGGCAACAACCGCATCAACACCACAGGCCTCGGCTTTAAGGGCAAACTTTACGCTAGACACGACGTGCACAACCTTTATACCTTCAGCCTTGAGGATAGATGTCCACGTTCCCGGGTTTCCGGCGGAAGAAAAAACGACAGGTACCTTCTCTTCAATGATGGTCTTAATATGATCCTCAATGTTGGGGTACAACAGCGGAATATTCACTGCAAAAGGCTTATCTGTTGCAGCCTTGCACTTTTTTACATGCGCTTTGAACACATCCGGATACATGGAGCCCGAGCCGATGATTCCCAGGCCGCCGGCATTGCTTACTGCACTAGCCAGTTCCCAACCAGAGCACCAAATCATACCCGCCTGAATAAGCGGATACCGAATTTCAAAAAGGGATGTAATGCGATTCTTTTCCATTGGCTTAACTATGGTCCGCGAAGTTAACGAAAATTCAACCCCCAAACGTTTGTCATCAGTACACATGAACACGTTGAAAACCCAATTCAAAAATTCTTGCAGGTTCTAAAGAAGTCCTATATTTGCTGATTGTAACCTGAAACTGAATCATACGTATTTTAACCACTAGAGTTGTTTAGCGTTATGTTGAGAAATTTACTTTTTCTGTTGACTTTCCTGCTCTTCGCAGACTTCTCCCACGGTCAGTATCGTTGGGAGTTTGGGGCTAAAGCTGGGGTAGCGAACTACCTTGGAGATATCGGGGGTTATTCCGGGCCGCGCAGAGACGGACCCGTTGACATGCGTTTTGAACAAACCAACTGGGCACTCGGTGCATACAGCAGGTATAAGGTAAGTAGACTCTTGTCAATACAAGCGGAGTTTAATGCGGCAAGAATTCGCGGTGCCGATTATTTATCTCTAAATGCTCCGCGAGCTGCTCGAAATCTGAGTTTCCGTAATTTGATAATGGAACTCTCGGCTCGAGCGGAAATTACAATCTTTCAGGACAATGACGTAGGAGGTCGGGGGTATTACAACCCGGATTTCAGACTTTACGCTTTTGCCGGGGTTGGTGGTATCTATCATAATCCTCAGGCGCGCGATGCGGAAACAAATACATGGCACGACTTGCGTCCTCTCAAAACTGAGGATGTTGCCTACAGTCCATTTGCCTTCGTGATTCCAAAAGGTATCGGCCTCTACTTTACACACAAGAAAAAGCACCGCTTTGGGTGGGAGTTTGGCTGGAGAACAACCTTTACTGACTATCTTGATGATATTTCAGGAACCTACGGTAACTGGCACGAAATGGATGAACTTGCGCAGCAGTTCTCGAACAGGACAACCATTGAGCACATCAACTTTGTAAATACCCAAGCAGAGCAAGCAGGTTTGCCAGTCTCCGACGTGAATCCAGGAAGTTTCGAACTAAGTCCCTCAGGTGAAAACATTCACAACCCCAACAACCCTCAGAAGCGGGGTGATGCGAGCAACAACGATAGCTACCTCTTTACACAGTTTTCTTACGGATACCTTATTAAGGGAAAGAGTAACTTCTCACGTCGCCAAAGTTCGTTCATCAAAAAGAAACGCGCTGTGGGACGTAAAACCAGAGCGAAGTTCTAGACCTAGCTCATGAAGAAACTTGGTAGAAGCCTCTGTTCATGCAGGGGCTTTTTTCATCCCCTAACCTCGCTTAAGGAATTGCCCCACTTTTGAAAGCGGTTTGAGGATTGTGGTATAGAATCGTGGCTTCAATCCGTTGACCAACCATGCCTGTCTGTCTTCCCGATTTGCCTTTAGCCTGTTGGCCAAAGAGAGATTACTCTGCCCTCCTACCCTCATTCTTACCATAACACTGGGAATGTAGGCACAAGAAACCTCGTGTTTGAAGAGCATCCTGAGCATCAATTCATAGTCCGCTGAAGTGGTGAATCGTAAATCAAAATAGTCGTACTTCTCGTAACAAGAGCGTTTCAAAAAAAATGCAGGGTGCGGTGGCATCCACCCGTCCAAAAATTTCTTACGACGGTATTTTCCTGCTTTCCAAAACCGAACAACCCTACTCGTGTTGTTGCGATCCACATACTCTAAATCGCCGTAACAGGCATCCACATCATGATCTAACAAGCACTTCACCACACGTGAGAGAACGGATTCATCACGATAAAGGTCATCGGAGTTGAGAATCGCTATGACATCTCCTGTGCACTGAGCCAATCCTTTATTCATGGCATCATAAATACCCTTATCCGGCTCAGAGACGATGGTCGAAATCCGACTCCTGTACTTATTCAGCACCTCCATGGTACCATCGGTAGAAGCGCCATCAATTACAACGTATTCAAGGTCCGCATAATCTTGCCCAATAACAGAATGTACGCAGTCCTCAATGGTTTGCACGCTGTTAAAACATACAGTAATAACGGAAACTTTCATGGGCTCACCTCTGGGGTCATTGATGGGACGAAATTACTGCTCTAAACATTTCTCGATGCCGCTCGACGGGTACATGGTCTTTGCTCAATTCCTCACCTTGATGGGCAGCCCCCTGAAGCCAGACCTTGAAACCATGATCGCTTAGGTCTGCAAAATACTCCAAAGCTTGTCGCCAATCGTCTACCCGAAGAGG
>SKUL01000122.1 GCA_007129985.1 Flavobacteriales bacterium | reverse complement strand
TTGCGCCCCATTGTTGAATACATGACGTGGAACTTTGCCGTGCTCGCGGCCGACCAAATCGTAAACTGCGCAGCGAAGATGTTGCAGATGTCGGGCGGACAGATTGGTGTACCCATCGTGTTCCGCGGGCCAAACGGGCAGGCAGGTCAGCTTGCCGCTACCCACTCTCAGAGCTTTGAGGCCATGTACTCGCACTTTCCCGGATTGAAGGTAGTGACTCCTTCCAACCCGCGCGACGCCAAAGGACTGATTAAATCAGCCATCCGCGACAACGACCCTGTGTTGGTGATGGAATCGGAAAAAATGTACGGCGACAAGGGTGAAATTCCCGAAGGCGAATACCTTATTCCTATAGGTGTGGCCGACGTGGTTCGCGAAGGGAGCGACGTAACCATCGTGTCGTTCGGAAAAATCATGAAAACGGCTCATCAGGCGGTTGACGAACTTGAAAAAGAAGGAATCTCTGCCGAACTGATTGACCTGCGCACCATCCGTCCGTTGGATATCAAGACCATTGTGAAGTCGGTGCAAAAAACCAACAGGCTCGTTATTCTTGAGGAGAGCTGGCCGGTATCATCGGTTTCGTCTGAAATCTCCTACCGTGTGCAGCGTCACGCATTCGATTATCTGGACGCACCCATCCGAAGAGTTACCATGGCAGATACTCCCTTTGCATTTTCCACCTCGCTCATTGACGAAGCCATGCCGAATGTGGGCGATGTAGTGCGCGCAGCAAAAGATGTGAGTTACCGCTAGGCGGACTATTTCCTGTTACCCTGCTGTTAAGTTTGGTAGCGCCATTGCGCGTTATTTGCGCGTTGCCCTTCACATAGGCGAAAAAGTCTATTTTTGCCGACCGAAAATTGAACGAACCTAAATCCAATTGATATGACAAGCTTTTTGTACCTGGTGCCGCTTATGGCCATCATCGGACTGATTGTAATGGCGTTCAAAGCAAAATGGGTAATCGCCCAGGACGCTGGTGACGACAAAATGAAGACCCTGGCCAAACACATTCGTGACGGAGCCCTGGCTTTTCTGGCAGCCGAGTACCGTGTGCTGTCCATTTTTGTAGTGGTAGCGGGTCTTCTGCTCGGATTGATTTCATATCTCGTTCCGCACTCGCACTGGTTCATTGTTGTTGCTTTCGTAATAGGAGCATCTTTCAGTGCCATAGCAGGCAACATCGGGATGCGCATTGCAACTGCTGCCAATGTTCGCACCACGCAGGCCGCCAGAACAAGCCTGAAAAAAGCGCTTGCTGTTTCCTTTAACGGAGGTGCGGTAATGGGTCTGGGAGTAGCCGGTCTTGCCGTTTTCGGTTTAAGCGTTTTGTTTATCGCTCTGTTTGCATGGCTTATGGGTGGTGAATGGACCAGCACCAACGACATGACCATCATACTGGAGGCACTTGCAGGTTTTTCACTGGGCGCTGAGTCTATCGCCCTGTTTGCCCGAGTGGGCGGAGGTATTTATACCAAAGCTGCCGATGTAGGCGCTGACCTGGTTGGCAAGGTAGAAGCCGGTATTCCGGAAGATGACCCGCGCAACCCCGCTACTATAGCAGACAACGTTGGAGACAACGTAGGCGACGTAGCCGGAATGGGTGCCGACCTTTTCGGTTCATATGTGGCAACTGTGCTTGCTGCGATGGTATTGGGTAACTACGTTATCAGCGACATGGGTGGTTCTATTACCGACGACGGATTTGGAGGCATCAGCCCCATTTTGCTTCCCTTGATTATTGCCGGGCTGGGAATTATATTCAGTATTCTTGGTACGCTCGTTATCAAAATCAAAGACGACAATGCCAAAGAAGCCGAGGTACAAAGCGCATTGAACCGCGGAAACTGGGGGTCTATCATCCTCACCGCTGTTGCTGCTTACTTTGCGATTGATTTCATTCTTCCCGACAGCATCAGCATCTATTACTTTGGCGAAGGTGTAAAAGACATACAAACCATCCGCGTGTTTGGAGCCGTGTTGGTTGGTCTTACTGTGGGTGGCGCCATTTCCTATTTCACGGAATACTACACCGCAATGGGTAAAAAGCCTGTGATGGATATTGTTCAAAAATCAAGTACCGGTCATGCCACAAACGTAATTGCAGGACTTGCAACAGGTATGCTATCTACCTTTGCGCCCATACTGCTCTTTGCCGGTGCTATCTGGGGTGCTTACGAACTGGCTGGCTTTTACGGGGTAGGTATTGCGGCTTCGGCCATGATGGCCACAACCGCCATGCAACTTGCCATAGATGCCTTTGGCCCGATTGCCGACAACGCAGGTGGTATTGCCGAGATGAGCGGACTTCCGAAAGAGGTGCGCGAAAAAACGGATATCCTGGACTCAGTAGGAAACACCACTGCTGCCATCGGAAAAGGCTTTGCGATTGCATCTGCAGCGCTTACGGCCCTTGCTCTTTTCGCTGCTTACGTGGTGTTTACGGGCATTGACGGGATCAATATTTTTAAAGCACACGTGCTTGCTGCACTGTTCATTGGAGGAATGATTCCGGTGGTTTTCTCAGCCCTTGCCATGAACTCGGTAGGTAAGGCCGCCATGGAGATGGTGAAGGAGGTACGACGACAGTTTAAGGAAATTCCCGGCATTATGGAAGGAACCGGCAAACCCGAATATGCCAAATGTGTAGAGATTTCTACCAACGCGGCTATCAAAGAAATGATGCTGCCGGGGGCCATTACCATTATTACTCCTGTGTTGGTTGGTTTCATCATGGGACCTGAAGCACTTGGTGCCTACATGGCCGGTGTTACCGTATCGGGTGTTCTTTGGGCCATTTTCCAGAACAACGCCGGAGGTGCGTGGGACAATGCGAAAAAATCGTTCGAAGCCGGTGTAATGATTGACGGTGAAATGACCTACAAAGGCTCTGATGCACACAAAGCCGCTGTAACCGGCGACACGGTTGGAGACCCTTTCAAAGACACCTCAGGACCATCCATGAACATCCTCATTAAGCTTACTTGTTTGGTGGGATTGGTGATTGCTCCCTTGCTCGGTCAGTTTTACGGCCACGGCGACCACAGCCCTGCAAGCGATGGAGCCACCAGTTCAGGAACTTCCTTCAAAATGGACAAAAAGACCTCAAATATGGTTCCCGCCGATGTCAAAGTAATGGGTGATGCCAAAGCGTACAGCTATAGCTATGGCAATGTTAGCTGGTACGCGAGCAAAGTTGGTGGAAACCACAACGGAACTGTTAAGGTGCTGGATGCTCGTTTAGCTATTACCGATGGCATGATTACCGATGGTGTTGTGCGTATTGATATGAATAGCATTTCCGTAGATGACATACAGGATAACGAGCGTAACGAGAAACTGCGTTCGCACCTCGTTTCCGACGACTTCTTCAACACCAAAGAATTTCCTGTAGCCGTTTTTCGTCCAACGAGCATGTCGGGGAGCATTTTCGATGATGGCTTCCAAATCAATGGAACTCTGAATATCCGTGGCATTTCCCAAGCGGTTACGGCAGAGGTGTATCCCAATCACGATGGTGAAGAATCGCTTCGCTTCGGAGTTAAACTCGAATTTGACCGCAGCCTGTTCAACGTTCGCTATGGCTCAGGGCGCTTCTTTGATGATTTGGGCGATCGTCTTATACACGATGAAGTAACCCTCAAGATGGAGCTCGAGTTCAAGCAGGAAATGATTTAATCTTCACCGATGTAGTACCTCACCTTGATTTGCTCATATCCAAAAGACATGAGCGCTCCCTGGTTGTGGGCAATTATCTCGGTAAAGGTCATGCTGATAAGTGTAATGAAATTCGGTGGCACTAGCAGTGGGTTTTTGCTTTTCCGTTCTCTGAGTGAAGCCTTCTGTTCATCTGTAAAGCCCTCATTATACATCTTCATTAGCAAGTGCCATCCTTCCTCCTCGGTCAAGTCCTTTACCAGCGATTGGAGCCACTGCATTGCGATGCCAAAATCAGCATCTCTGAACAAATTTTCACCGTAGTTGATTTTTGTTAAATCCATCTTGGTCTGTCTTTTAACCTACAGGCAGAATTGCGCTTCCGGTCAAATCTTATTCCGTGAGCAATCCTTTTTCGTGCCGCACTCTCACCGATTCGGCAAATGAAATACCTTCGATTTTGCCCTTCGCCCACGCAAAATAATCAAAGTATTCCAACAGCACGCGGTCGGTTTTCAAATTGATATTCTCCTTAAGGTCAAGATAAAACTTCTCAAACAGGGGCTTGATGTCTTTTTCGAAATGGCTTCTGGCTATTTTCTTCATATAGCCCAAAATCAACACCTCAATTTGGTAATCGCGCTGACGACGGTTCAGGTAGCGCGCCGTTGATTTGATGATATACTCCATCAAATCCTGGTTGCCCAGTTCGTAGTGAATGGCCAGATTAAACAGGCGGGCATAACTGTAGATATCCTGCCTCAGGTTGGGCTCATTGTCATTGAGCACTTTGTTGTTCCAGTACAAAGCCTTGGAATACTCCCCAGCACCAAAATAGGTGTAGGCAATGCTGTAATTGAAAACGATTTGTTGCTCTTTGCTGATTTTATCGTCAAAATCGGCGAAGCCTTTCAGAATTTCATCAATGAGCGGCAAGGCTCCTTCAAAATCGCCTTTTTGCTGATACCACTTTAATTCAGCCTGATAAGTCGCCCTGAAAATGAGTACCTGAATATCCGTACTGGCAAAGGCGGCGTTGACCGGAAGCGCCCGCATGGTCTGAATCAATTTACGCGCCTCATCCATTTTTCTCAGGTCAATTAAATTGAGTAGGATCTGGTTGAGCGTGCGCACATATCTTCGGGCCACATCTTTCTTCACCAATGGGTTCTGATCCAGAATCTCGCGTACCCGGTTAAACTTTTCATAGCTGCGCTGGGTATCGCGGTTGGCCATGGCGCAAAACCCCTGTATGTAGTAGCAAATCGTTGCTGCCCGGTGACTAAGCGCTGTGTTTTTGCCTTTAATCAGCGGATGATTAGATATTTCCTCCACCACTGCTCTATCCTCATCGCTCCGCACAAAGCCTCCACTTCGAAAAACGAAATTAATCTTGCTGTACAGCACGTGATAGGCCGCAAGATTCCTCAGCTTTTCAATCACTTCCTGTTCTTCTTGAATCAGCTCGTCAATATCACGGGTAAATTCACCGGCTTCGTAGGCCTCTTCCAGCAACAACTTCTCCCAATTGAGAAGTTCAAACCAGTAGTAAAATTTCTCGTGGGCGATGGCCGTCTTTTTAGCCCGTGCCAAAAACTTATTGCACTCCTTGAAGAGCGCCTTTTTGTAGAGGATTTCGATGTTTTTAATCTCCTGCTTCAGCACCGAACTAACCGTATTATCTGAATGGTACGCCCGCAAACTTTTAAGAATAAGCTTGTAAAGATGGTTTTTCTCAGAAGGGAAGTGCTTTACAAAGGTTTCTCCCTCGTATTGTTCCTTGATGCTCTCCTCGTCGTATTCGGTTTGCTTGTCGATGGCATCAAAAATCTTCAGGTAGTTTTTATCGCCACTTTGAAGGGAAGACGATAACTTGAAAAATCGCTTTTCTGACTTGGTGAGCGACTTTACCAATTCGAACAATTCGCGTGATGGTTTCATACGTTTAGGATTTCAATTACGTCTGTTTTCCTTTAAATACGAGGGCATTCACCAGTTTACTGAGAATATCCGGTTTTTGGGTTTCCAATAGTAAGACGACCAAATTGAAAAATGTTGCACGGATTCTTGGAAAGTCAAGCATTTTTTTTGACCCCGAGATTTATTGGTACCTTAATCGCGTCACTTGTAAGCAATGAAGAAAAACAGACCCAGCACCACTATCTTCCTGATTATCAGCTTTGCACTACTGCTGCCCGCGCTTGTCCAAGCCCAGGAAGCCCACACCTGCAAAGACCACAAGCAATACGCTCCGCTTTGGCGAATGGCCCAGCCCGAAGCGCGGTCGGCGGCCAATACCGGTATCAGCGACAGCATCAATCTGCTTAAACACACCCTGTTTATTGACCTCACCGATTTTTCGGGCTTTGAATCGAGCTCAGCCTGCAGCATTGAGTTTGAGGCCCTGATAGATGGTATTGCTAACCTCCCGCTCGACCTCAAGGGACAAGAGGTAGATTCGGTGGTGCACAACAGCGGCCAATTAGACTTTACGCATGTAGGAGAATTGCTGAACATTCAGTTGCCGGCGGCCATGAACAGCGGAAGTGCCGACATGGTCACGGTGCACTATCGCGGCGGAAATGTTGTGGACCCATCGGGCTTCGGAGGGTTTTACTTCAACAGCAACATTGCCTACAACATTGGCGTGGCAT
>SKUL01000341.1 GCA_007129985.1 Flavobacteriales bacterium | reverse complement strand
ACTGGTGCATGAAACACAAACAGTACTGATGGAGCATTCGCAAATACCTGTTCATCAATTACCCAAAGGAATCTACCTTCTTCATGTTACCACCGGCGAGGCCAAAGCCGTGAAGCGTTTTTTGAAGCACTAAAGAAACCAACTGCTCTAATGGAAAAAATACTTACCACCGCTGCCATTTTCACCCTTTTGTTCAACACTATGCTGCATGCGCAAAACCTACCTTGGCTCGAAGTAGGCAGTGAGTGGACCTACCAGCATGGTTATTATTCCGGTCCCGAGCAATTTCAGTTAAAATTTGGTATAACTGAAGAGACGCTATATTTAGGTAAACCCTGTGTCAAAATGGATCACCTTTCAGGCTGGGGATATGGGTGCATGGGCATGCAACCGCCATTTTACTTCTATGTTTCCAATGATTCCCTTTACTTCTCCACCAACGATTTAGATGAATTTCGGCTAGCAGCTTATTTCGGAGCACAGCCTGGAGACAGTTGGGTATTTACAATCAACGGAAATAATTTTAATGATTCCTTTTTGGTGCAAGTCAATGATGTGACCACAGTAGTGCTGGGGGGCTATTCACTACGCCAGCTAAATGTAACATACACATACATGGGTGATCCCGAGGAAATGTATAATTACATTACACCGGAATCGATGGAGATAACCGAAGTGATTGGTGCACATCACATGTTTTTTGTACCAATGGGTCATGGGATGCTTTGTCACATTACCAATGTGAGGTTACAATGCTTCGAATCTCTCTCTTTCTCCTACCTAAGTCCGGAATTTCCATCCTGCGACCACATAGTTGGAATTGAAGAAAATGATCCTTTTTCAAGTCCCAAAGTTTTCCCAAATCCTGCACGTGGTGGAGTACAAATTGAAATTCCGGATATTTGGCAACACCACATTGGCAATCTTCAGCTGCTTAGCAGCACTGGTAAAGTAGTTTACGATCAAACCGCTGTACTCTCCTCACTTATGCGCATTCCGCTTGATGGATTGACACAAGGGATGTACTTTGTCATTATAAACGTTGGGCAAGAACGTGGTTCAGCGAAGCTCATCGTTGAATAATTTTCAAGTCGGCAAGGGATATAATTGCAAGTCTCAGTGTGAACTATTACCCATACCTCGTCGCCCTTCCATCCCTACAAAAAGCAAAAAGACTGATGCCAAGTTCCTTTGCAAAGTCCACCGCGAGGGAAGAGGGGGCCGAAACTGCTGCCAATTGCGGGATACCCGCCATAAAACACTTGGATACAATCTCGTAACTTACCCGCCCGCTTACGAGCAGAATCGCTCCCTGCTTGAGATTCCCGGCGCGAAGCAATGCTCCAATGGCTTTGTCTACGGCGTTGTGACGACCAATGTCCTCGCGCAGCGCCAGTAATTTTCCGTTTTGGTCAAATACTGCCGCTCCGTGGCAACCGCCCGTTTCGCTAAAAAGCTGCTGTTCTTTGCGCATGGTCTCGAAAAGCGGGGCAAGGGCAGAGGGCTCAAAACCGGCTGAACGTCCAACATCACCCTCGCGACCGGTAAACTCCGTTCGCCCGCATATACCACAGGAAGCCACAGAAAGCAATTGCCGCGAGTTGCGGTAGCCATCGCCCATCAGAGAAGGGTCTATGGTGAGTTCCACGCGGTCAATCAGTTGGGCATCACCGCTGATAAGTTTGATTTTAGGCTCAGCAGGATGACGATAGATGTCCTCGTTATACAACAGACCACGAACCAAATCAATCTCGTCGCCGGGGGTTTGCATCGTAATGCTCAAAGCTCCGCCATTGATTACGATTTGCAACGGGTGTTCAATCACCAGCGTGTCGTGAACTGCTTTTTCGGGCTCCTTGGCTTGATGCAGCCGCCCTTCGTAGCGGGCACTGCGTTTCACGAGAGTCCTGTAATGCGGCCTTCATTGTCGATGTCCATGCCTTCGCTGGCGGGTACAGCGGGCAGGCCGGGCATACGCATCATGTTTCCGATAATCGGAATCACAAATCCGGCTCCGGTGGCAAACTCAAAATCGCGCACCGTAATGCGGAAACCCGTTGGGCGACCGTGCAGTTTTTCATTGTCAGACAGCGACTTCTGCGTTTTGGCCATGCACACAGGAAGGTGCTCAATACCCAGTTTTTCGATGCGTCGCAGTCCAATCATCGCGTCCTTGCTGTAATCTACGCCGTCGGCACCGTATATCTCTTTGGCGATGGTTTCGATTTTTTCCTTTACCGGCAGATTCCAGTCGTACAGGGGCTTGAAGTCGCTTTTGCCTGACTCAACTGCTTCAACCACTGCGCGGGCCAGGTTGCTGGTGCCTTCACCGCCTTTGGCCCATCCTTCGGATTTTACAGCTTTAACGCCCATCTCAGCGCAGCGCTCAATCACAAATTGCACTTCCTCTTCCGAGTCGCTGTAAAAACTGTTGATGGCCACCACAGGCACAAGGTTAAACTTGCGGATGTTCTCGAGGTGCTTTTCCAGATTGCCAAAACCGTTTTTCACGCGCTCCAGGCTGGGGGTGTTGTACTCCTCGGAAGTGGCACCGCCGTGGTGACGCAACGCGCGAATGGTAGCTACCACCGCAACCGCTTTGGGCTTTAATCCCGCCGAGGCACACTTGATATCAAGGAATTTCTCGGCACCGAGGTCGGCACCAAATCCGGCCTCGGTTACAACGTACTCGCTCAAACTGAGTCCCATTTTGGTGGCCATAATGGTGTTGGTTCCTTGTGCGATATTGGCAAAAGGACCGCCGTGAATGATAGCCGGATTGCCTTCGAGCGTCTGCACCAGGTTGGGTTTTACGGCGTCTTTCAAAATCATGGCCATGGCACCCTGGGCGTTCAGGTCGCGAGCGTACACAGGTTCGCGGTCATAGGTAAAGCCAATAAAAATGTTTCCGATTTTTTCTTTCAAATCCTCAATGCCCTGCGCCATGCAGAGAATCGCCATAATTTCGCTGGCAGGGGTAATGTTAAAGCCGTCCTCGCGCGGAATTCCGTTTCCGGTGCCGCCCAAACCAATCACGATATGACGCAAGGCGCGGTCGTTCATGTCCATCACGCGCTTCCAAAGTACCGAGCGCGGGTCAATGTTGAGGCTGCGTGTTTTTGATTGAATATTGTTGTCAATCAGTGCAGAAAGCAGGTTGTTGGCTTTTTCCACCGCCGAAAAGTCACCGGTAAAATGCAGGTTGATGTCTTCCATCGGAACCACCTGCGAGTAACCGCCGCCTGCCGCACCGCCTTTGATTCCGAAAACCGGACCGAGCGAAGGTTCGCGCAGCACCACGGTGGCTTGTTTGCCAATTTTATTCAGACCCTCGGTAAGACCAATGGAAACCGTGGTTTTTCCCTCACCGGCGGGGGTGGGGGTGAGCGCCGTAACCAGAATCAGGTTGTTGTTTTTCAGCTTGTTTTCATCAATCAGGCTCAAAGGCAGCTTGGCTTTGTAGTGGCCGTACATTTCAATGTTTTGCTCGTCAATGCCGAGTTTCGAAGCAATTTTTGAAATGTGTTGAAGCTTTGCGCTTTGTGCGATTTCCAAATCAGATGGTACCTTGCTCATGGGGCTTGTTTTTTTGGGTTTGCGAGAGGTGCCAAATATAGCCAATCTGCGAGCAGAACCAAGATTTGCACAGAGGTGGTGACGGCTTCTGGAGTTAAGATTGCTTTTTGAAATTGTTGATAGAAAAGATGAAATCAACTATCTTCGGGTGTGAATTGGAGAGAGCATATTGTCCTAGATAAGTCAGTACTCGGTGGAAAGCCGACGGTAAAGGGTACGCGCATCTCGGTGGAGCATGTTTTACGTCTTCTTGCTTCAGGATGGACTGAAAAACAAATTCTTGAAAATCACCCAAGGTTGAAGCTTGAGCAACTGAAAGCAGTTATCCAATTTCATGAAGAGGATATTAGCCAGTAAAATGACGTTTTCATTGCTCACGACTCAACAAGAGCGTCAGCGTTCCTATTGAGCAGGTTTTTCGCTGCATGGAGATTCATCTTTACACCCTGAACGATGCAAAAACCTATACCTTTGGCGCGTAAACAAAGCCACATGACAAGCATCGAAGAACGGCAACTTACTTTTAATCGCGGAAACCTGATTGACCAGCACTTACGCGACTTGTACCGCCAGCTATTACTGCCCAGAATGATTGAAGACAAGATGCTGATTCTGCTTCGTCAGGGTAAAATTTCCAAGTGGTTCAGCGGAATGGGGCAAGAGGCCATCTCGGTTGGAGCAGCTTCGGTGATGTTGCCCGATGAGTACATTCTCCCCATGCACCGAAATCTGGGCATGTTTACCACCCGCAATGTTTCGTTGCACAGATTGTTTGCACAGTTTCAGGGAAAAGCGGAAGGTTTTACCAACGGTCGCGACCGCTCTTTTCACTTCGGAAGTCAGGAGCATCGGCTGGTTGGGATGATTTCGCACCTCGGTCCGCAATTGGGTGTGGCCGATGGAATTGCGCTAGCTTCCAAACTACGGGGTGAGGGCAGGGCAACGCTTGTGGTTACGGGGGACGGCGGCGCCAGCGAGGGCGATTTTCACGAAGCACTCAACACTGCGGCTGTTTGGCAATTGCCGGTCATCTTCCTGATTGAGAACAACGGCTACGGCCTGAGCACGCCGTCCAATGAGCAATTTCGCTGCAAGCAGTTTATTGACAAAGCCATAGGTTACGGTGTGGAAGCCGTGCAGGTAGCGGGAAACAATATTCTGGACGTGGTGCATAAAATTGGCAGCGTGGCCGATGATATCCGCAGCAATCCACGTCCGTTTATCGTTGAGTGCATGACCTTTCGCATGCGCGGACACGAAGAGGCTTCGGGTACCAAATACTACCCGGAAGGTATTCAGGATGCGTGGGCAGTTAAAGACCCCGTGGTAAACTACGAGCAGTATTTGATTGGTCTGGGATTGCTCAGCGAAGACGACATCGCTGCCACGCGGGCAGAAATCAAACAGCAAATTGAAGACGGCCTTCAACAGGCCTACTCATACGAAGAAATTACCCCCTCGCTCGCGAAAGAGCAAAACGACCTGTTCGCACCTTATACCTACACCGAAACTACTCCTGCATCCGAATCCAAAACCGAAAAACGCCTGATTGACGCAGTTTCGGACGGTTTGAGGCAGAGCATGGAGCGTCATGACTCGCTCGTTTTGATGGGGCAGGACATTGCCGAATACGGCGGTGTGTTTAAGGTGACCGAAGGTTTTGTGGAGCAATTCGGAAACCATCGCGTACGCAATACACCCTTGTGTGAATCGGCTATCCTGGGTGCTGGCATTGGCCTGTCTATCAAAGGTATGAAAGCCATGGTAGAAATGCAGTTTGCCGATTTTGTAAGCGAAGGTATTACCCAGATTTGCAACAACATGGCCAAGCTTCACTACCGCTGGGGGCAAAACGCCGACGTGGTGGTGCGCATGCCAACCGGTGCGGGCGTCGCTGCCGGGCCTTTTCATTCACAGAGCAACGAAGCATGGTTCTTTCACGTGGCCGGATTGAAAATCGCCTATCCTGCTTTTCCTTATGATGCAAAAGGTTTGCTCGCTACATCTTTCGAAGACCCGAATCCGGTGATATTCTTCGAGCACAAAGCCCTGTACCGAAGCATCAAGCAGGAAATCCCCGACGATTATTACACTTTGCCTTTCGGAAAGGCATCACTACTCAGCAGCGGAAGTGACCTCACCATTATTACCTATGGTATGGGTGTTCACTGGGCATTGAACTGGATGAACGAATACAAGGATGTATCGGTAGAGTTGTTGGATTTGAGGACTCTGGCTCCGTTGGATTGGGATGCCGTGTATGAGTCGTCGCGCAAAACCGGCCGCGTGCTGGTGCTGCACGAAGACAACCTCACCGGAGGCATCGGCGGAGAGTTGGTGGCGCGCATTACCGAACACTGCTTTGAATCGCTCGACGCTCCCGTGATGCGCTGTGCAAGCCTCGATACCCCCGTGCCGTTTGCACCTGTGTTGGAGCAGCAATTTCTGGCTTCCAATCGTCTAAACGATACCCTGCAGCGTTTGCTCGACTACTGATACTTTTCGCGTTTCTGCTAACTTTGGGCGCAACCAATTTCTCAATAAATGGCTGAATCCAAACAAGAGGACACCTTTATTCGCAAAACCATGCACTTTGTGGAGAAGACCGCGGTATATGTAATGGCGGTGGTGCTTGCGCTCTACATATTTGTAGAGGTGGTGGAATTGCTCTACCAGGCCGGCAAGGGCTTGATGAGCAGCAAAGAGGGTACGGGTAACCTGCTTTTGAGCAAGGAAGATTTGCGCATGGTGCTGCCCGTTTTTTT
>SKUL01000174.1 GCA_007129985.1 Flavobacteriales bacterium | reverse complement strand
TAATAAAGCAGTTGTTTTCATAGGTATTTGATGATGAATCTTCCAAAAGACAAATCTATTTTGGCATCATCGGGTACCGCTCACCCAATTGGGTGAAATTGCTTACCAATATGCTTTTACGACCTTTCAAGGCCGCGGCTCCTCAACTAAAAAAACAAAAGCCCCTCCGGATGAACCGAAGGGGCTTTAGAATAAGAAAAGCGTTATCTCCTTACTTGATGGTGTAGGTCAATCCTACGCTCAACACTTCGCGGAATTGGGTACGGGGGCCAAAACGGTCCTGGCTGGGATCGTCGGCATTTACCACTTCGCGGATGATGATATCGTGGTCATAGATCAACAAGGTGGCGAGGTTCACGTTAAGGAACTTGTTCACTTTGAAACTCAATAGCGTTTCCCAGTTTACATCCACGTTCTGAGGCCGGTCGAGGTAGTTACTGAATAGAATAAGCCGCGTTGAGAAAGCGATGTTGTCTTTAGCAAACTTGGCAGCATAAGCCGCGGTGAGCGATGCTCCCATTTCGAACCGAAAGCTCCTTCCATCGCGAATTTTTACGCCAAACTCATCAAATTCTGCAGCTTCCACACCAAACTGACCTGCATCGGCCAAACGCTGGTTCATCACAAAGGTCATCTTGGAGGTGGCCGGTGAAATCATAAACGTAAGGTTCTTGGTGGGCTGGTAATCGATACCCAATGCAAGAGTGAGGTAACCCGGTGCCATAAATTCAGAAATTGACACCGAATCATTGGGCAGGTTAAAACCTTGATCAAACTGCGTCCGGAAGTTCATCAATCCGCTCCAAAACAGCTTGTCGTTGATTTTGTGACCGTATTTTGAGTTCAGTTCAATACGGTCGTCGGTTTTGCGAAGTGGCCCGGCCCCGAGGCGTGTTTGACCATAGGCAAGGTCGAGGCTGGTTACCCATTGGGTTTTTCCTTTTTCGTACTTGGCCATGGCACTACCGAGTGCTGTGTAAGCGATGGAGTTTTCTCCCCCCGCTGCCCAGTTGATAAAGGCTGCCTGGTTGAAATTCACTCCCACTACTCCACCAAAAACCCATGTCGTGTCTTTGGTGTCGCTGTCCTGAAACAAACGAAACATGTTGTTGCGGTTGTTCTCAAGAAACAGCGAGTACGTGCCGAGATACCCGGGGTCTTTCTTGTCCTCGGAATCGGCATTCGTAAAGGCAGCCCCTGCAACGAGCAGCAGCGCCATGGTGCACATCATTTTTCTCATCGAATTGTATTTAGGTTAGTTATCTGAGACAAACTATTGATTGTTCACATGAACATCCATTTGCGGGAAAGGAATAGAAACACCCTCCGCATCAAAGGTTTTCTTCACTTTCTCGTGCATGTCGAGGTACACGCCCCAGTAGTCGGCTGATTTTACCCAGGGACGCACATTAAAGTTCACTGAGCTATCGGCCAGTTCGGCAACGGCTACAGTAGGCGCAGGGTCCTTCAGCACGCGCTCGTCTTCCTCCATTAATCGCATCAGGATGAATTTTGCCTTGTCTATATCGTCGCCGTAACCAATGCCAAAGCTCATGTCCACACGACGGGTAGGCTCGGTAGAAAAGTTCACCATGGCACCGGTGGACAGACCGCCATTCGGGATAATAATGGTCTTGTTGTCGGGAGATTTCATGATGGTGTTGAAAATCTGAATCTCCTTTACCGTGCCCGAATAGCCTTGTGCATCAACAAAATCACCCACCTTGAAAGGCTTGAAAATCAGAATCATCACGCCACCGGCGAAGTTTTGAAGCGTACCCGAAAGGGCCAAACCAACGGCAAGACCCGCGGCTCCCAGGATGGCAATAAACGAGGTGGTTTCCACTCCCAACATGCTCACAACTGAAATCACGAGGGTAACTTTGAGCAACACACTCACCAGGCTGCGCAGGAAAGGCACCAGACTCGGGTCTACATTGCGCTTTTGCATAAGGCGTACCAGCCCATTGGAGACGGCTTTGATAATCCAGAGACCGAGAATCAGAACCAGAATCGCGAGCAAAATGCGCGGACCGAATTCCATCATCATTTCGATTGACTTTTCTACGTATTCTTCCATGATAATCTGTGTTTTACGGGTTAAAAGGGTTGTTTTGGGGGTGCAAATGTACAGGTTCAGAAATAATTAAGCCCAAACGAAGCCGTAAAAACACCGTTTTTATTGTGGTTACACAGAGCCGTTAAAGGCTGATAAACTCCGAATTTACAAACTCCGGCTGCGGTGAAAAGCCGGCCAGCGCTTCAGCAGGTAAAACAATGATGCCCCGGTGAAAAGAGCACCAAGCAGAAAAGTAAGCGGGAAACGTTCGCTTTGATTGTTGTACAGAAAGCCCGAACCAAGCGCGCCGAGCAGGATGCCTATTTCCAGTGCCAAAAACAATGTGGACATGGCCTTGCCACGCTGGTGGTCTTGCGCGAGATCGGCCGTCCAGGCAAACAAGGTAGGAGAAATCACCCCAGAACCGAGCCCGAAAACAACACCTGCCGACAAAAAAGCTGCCTTGAACGGCATCAAAGCCATCATAATCAAAGCAATCAATTGCAGGGCAACCCCGATTTTCAGCATAACCTGCCTGCCGTATCTATCGCTGGCTTGTCCGGCCGTGGCACGCACCAAAAGCGAAGCAGTGAGGAAGTAGGTAAAGAACACGCCCTTGTTGTCCATTTCGAGAAACTCGCTGTAATCAGGAACGATGGTCAGCAGCAACCCGAAGCTGAAAATGGTCATCAGCATGACCAGAGCCGGGGCAGCCACGTCGCGGTCCACCACCTCATCTTTATGAATGATGAGCATTTTCGGGCTAAAAGGCTGTTTGTTTTTCAAGGTTTCCTTGATACCAGCCACAGCAACCAGCGCCAACAACGCCGAGGCCGACGACGCAAAAAACAGCACATCATGGGAGTAATGCATGGCAATCCAGCTTCCCACCGGTGGACCTACGGCCATACCCAAGCTGGTGGCAATGCCTACGTAGCCCATAGCCTCTCCCCGCTTGCCGGGCGGAATGATATCCGTCAGCAAACTCGTATTGCCCGTAGGTGCAAACCCGGCACTCAGTCCGTGCAGCAAACGAATAATGAAAAATCCGACAATACCCGCCACCATGGTGTAGAGCACGCCACACACCACACTGATGATGACTCCAAAGGCGATTACGGGAATGCGTCCTACCTTATCCGTCAGTTTTCCGCTTAGTGGTCGCGCCAATCCCGCCGTGAGCGCAAACAACGATATGATGAGACCGAGGTATTGCTCGCCACCCATCGCCCGCAGATAAGCAGGCAATTCGGGAATCAGAAGGTTAAAACTCCCCAAAAACAAAAACAGGCTCAGGCATAACAACCAGAACTGCAAAGTATAAACACGTTTTTCAGGAGCTGACATAAACGGGTGTAAAGGAAAGGATTAAAACAACGCTAATACAACCAATCCTGAGTGATAAAGTTGCCTGAAACGCATGCATCATTCATCCCATTGGCTCCGAATTACAACAAACAAGATGTGGCATACCGTGTTAAAAGTTTTAAACTTGCAACCGATTTGCACGATTTATGTCAGCCGCACCACTCCATAGTTTTACTTTTCGGAAAATCACCCAACCATGAAAAAATCGCTTTTGTTCTTCTTTATGCTCGCCACGCTGGGAGCCATGGCCCAAAAAGGCCTGCCTTCCAACTTTCATCATCGCACCCTTTCCAACGGACTGGAGGTATTGGTGGTTGAAAATTCGGCAGCACCCCTTGCCACCATAAAGCTGGCTGTTCGAAACGGTGCCTTTGCAGAAACCGCCGAAACCAACGGCCTCACCCACTTGTACGAGCACCTGTTTTTCAAAACGAATCAGGAGTTCCCCACGGAAGAGGACATCACCGGGCGCATTGAAGAACTGGGCATTGTGTTTAACGCCAACACCAGCGACGAGCGCGCCAATTACCACATCACCCTGAGCAACCGTTTTACGCGCGATGGCCTTGCCTTGATGAATGCGGCTGTGCGCTACCCCTTATTTGAGGAAGGCGATATCAAAGCAGAGCTTGACGTTTTGGACGCCAAAATTGAACGAGCCGAGAGCAACCCCGTGCATTTTCTGGTGAATGGTGTGTACAAAGAACTTTGGGGCAATCAGCACCACCGCAAAAACGCATTGGGCAACCCGGAAGTGATGTTCAATGCCACGCCGGCGCAACTCCGACTGATGCACGACCGCATGTATGTACCCAACAACACCTTGCTGGTGGTTTCGGGGGATGTACAAGCCGCGCAGGTGATGGACTGGGCCGAAGAAATTTTTGGCGGCTGGCGAAAAGGCAACAAGCTCCCCACGGAGGCCGATATCCCGGAGTTTGCAACGCTGGCCGGTTCACAAGGAGTACTCACCACCAACGAAAACGCCCAGGCTCCTGTGATGCTGGTGGCTTTTCAGGGACCCGACACGCGCCGCAACCCCAAGGACACCCACGCCGGTGAGGTTTTGAGCTATATGCTGAGCCAGGGAGATGCCGCCATGCAACAAGAGCTGGCCGAAAAAGAGTTGGTGTACCAAATTGCCGTGGGATACACCACCCAAAAATACTCCGGTCCGATTACCTTGTTTATGGTTGCCAAGCCACAAGGCTTACAGGAAGCCCGCGAAATTGTGCAGAAACACCTCCTCCGCTGGGCCGATGACGATTACTTTACCGACGAGCAACTGGACCGCGCAAGGCGCATGCTCACCTATCAGGAGTTGTACGGACGCGAGGTGCCTTCCGAAATCGTACATGGCATCTCGTACTGGTGGGCCTCGGCCGATTTAGACTTCTACGGCTCCTACCTCGACGGCATCCGCTCGGTGACCAGAGCCGATGTGCAGCGTTTTGTGCGCGAGTACATCCTCGACAAGCCCAACGTGACCGGGCTATTGGTAACTGAAGAAATGAAAGACATGATGAACCTGAGCAAGGTGAATCCTATTCAATCCATCCGATAAAACGAACAAGCCATGCGCATCTTCCATATATCTCTTTTTCTCCTCGGCGTCATCGCAGTTGTGCCGCAACAGAGCGAGGCTCAAGCCAACATCGAGCAACTCGACGTACGCGATATTCCGGTTATCATTAAAAAGGTTCCCGGCGACGTAATTGCCGTGCGCTTGTACGTGCGCGGGGGTTCCGCCAACTACTCCAAAGACCAGGAAGGCATTGAAAGTTTGGCCCTTGAACTAGCAGTATTGGGCGGAACGGGCGACCTCAACCGCGATGGTTTCAGCCGAGCTGCCGAAAACCTCGGTATGGGAGTGGCCACCAAAGCCGGTTTGGATTATAGCTACGCGGGTATGACGGCCCTCAAGCAAAACTGGAACGAAAGCTGGTCGCTTTTCTCGCGGGCTCTTACGTCTCCCAATCTGGATGGTGCTGTATTCTCGCGTTTGGTGGGCGAGTACGGTGTGCGCAACCGTCGTCACCGCGCCAATGCCAGCAACTACATTGACGAAATTGCCACCCGTGCCGCGTTTGGCGACACCGATTACAACGACCTTCCGCTCGGCTCACCGGAGAGTTTGCAAATGCTCACCGTTGACAACATCCGCGAGTACTACGAATGGATGATGAGCAAGTCCAATATCTTTATCGTGGTGGTAGGAAATGTTGAAACGGCCGACGTTCGCCAGAAAATTGCCAGCGCTTTGGGCGACTTACCTCCCGGAATGCCCCGAGGCGATGTTGAAACGGCAACTGTACGCTTCCCCGGTGTGGCCATTGAGCACCAGGACCTGGACGTGAACCACGTACTCGGCCTGATGCCTGCTCCACCCGCCTTCAGCGAGGAGCGCGTTGCCAACCTGCTGGCCATGAGTATGTTTTCTGACAGAATTACCGACGAGCTGCGCAACAAGCGCCGACTTTCATTCGGGCCTAGCGCCTACGTGGGAACCGCACTTCGTTACACCGTAAACGGACTGTACATGAGCACCATCAGTCCGGTGGCGGGTATTAAGGTGATGGTTGAAACCCTGAACGAAACCATCCAGAAAGGCTTTGACGAGGATGAACTGAACAAAAAGAAGCCGTCGTTTTTGACCTACCACTATCTGGGCAAGGAAACGGTGGATGCACAGGCCCACGATTTGGGACACGCTTTTGCTGCCGGCGACTGGAAGTGGGCGGGCGATATGACCGACGCCATCATGAACACCACCCTCGACGAGGTGAACGCTGTGTTTCGCAAGTACGCCCGGAAGATAAACTGGTCGTACCTGGGCAACGAGAGTCAAATCAGCACTTCGGATTTTCTGCAACCCAAACGTTGGGAAGAGCCCAAGGCGGTTGAAGAAAAAGCAGAAGACCGCTCAGAAGATAC
>SKUL01000079.1 GCA_007129985.1 Flavobacteriales bacterium | reverse complement strand
TCCGAAGCCGCATCAATGCGTTTCACCTGCCTGAAGCCACGGTTGGACTCAGTTATCAATCAGGCTCCAAATGGATGGCCGGCGCTAACCTCACTTACGGCGGTTACGGAAGTCTGAATGGAATGGACGGGCTACGCGCGGGGATTACCGGCAGCGCCATGTTGGGCGAGCATTTTATGGTGCAGGTGGAATCCACCCATGTGTCAGGTTGGTTTAATGGTCAGGCCCGGGGACGGAATCTTTGGCTGCGGCTGATGATGTTTTTTTAAGCACCGGCTTTTTGCTCTGCGGCCTGCCTATTTCGAGCAAATAGTACGGCCCGGCAGGCAGATTAAAATATGGCCCGTTGAGATCTTCTACCGACATGGCTCCTTGCCACGGCATGAGGAACACGCCGTCCTCGGTAAAACCGTCATCAAGATCATCGGTTGTTACCAGTGTGGCCGGCTCAAGGTGAGGGTGTAGTGAGGAAATAATCAGAGACTCGAATGGCAAAGCCCAGACTACTTTTAGGTTGCGATTCATAAGCTCACCCCGGTCATATACTGCTTTTCGTACGGATTGAGATTGAGCATCCACGAGCAAAGCTTCGATAGTAGCATAACGCTTTTCATAGATTTTTGATGCGAAAGAAATCGCTCTGAACTGAATGAATAGGACGACGATGAATGGGATAGCGATTATCCTGATCCACGTGGCGGGTAATCGCTTGATCTCAAAAAAGAAGGCAAACGAAACGACCGTTGCCAGAGGAAGAAAATTCTTTTCCATCATAACAGCTACATCTCCTTTATACCAGGTAAAGCCGGTGAGAAGCACAAAACCGATTACCCATCCTAGTGTCAAGACAAACAACCATCGGGCATTACGCTTTGCCTGCCAGTAAAGGGTAATTGCGAGGATAATCCATGCGGGAATGTACAGTGTGGTATCGCGAATGGTATGGCCCCAAAGGAAGTCCAACGAAGGCAATTCCTCTCCACGAAGACCAATGGACATACCTTCGAGAATAGAGCTGTAAAGCTCACTTTCATATCCTGTTGGGGGCATAATCCATTTCCCCACAATGGCCCAGGCTACGGTTACCAGTGCCCAGCCAATAACTGCTTTACGCGGATAGCCATTATTCAGATACATTACTCCCAGAAGAAACAACATAACAAGTACCCCAACAGGGTGCGCAAGCATTGCGATGATTATCAGTGCAGCACCCAAAACAAAACGAAGAGGGCTAACAATTCGTGGTGGGTCTGTGAGCGCAATGAATAAAAAGGGATAAATGAGCAGGTAGTGCAGCTCCAGCACCATACCGTAAAAGGTATAGCGTGTACAAAGCACCACGGCCATTACACACGCAGCCGCCACCCAGGGTTTCCGGAAAACGTGTGCACAGAGTGTAAAAATAGCCCAGGATACCAGCACATGAGCCACACTGGCCACGAGTAAGAGGGTTTTTAAATCGTAGCCCAGCGCACGAAAGAGCTTTACCAGCGCCTGGGGAACAATGGCCGAATAGCGATTGGCCTCAATATTCCATTCTGAAACCTGAATCCATTTAAAAACTTGAAAAGCCGAATCAACATATCCAACCCGCAATGGCAGATGCACTATCGAAAGCACAAGCAATGCCGCAAACAACAAGTGCCCGAAAATAATGTAAAGCAACCAACCCTTTGATGTACTGTGATTCATGGGTTAATTACTGATTATGACGCGGGATTTATACTGCTTCCCATCAACACTTGTTAGTTCGAGTAAATACATTCCGGCAGGCAAATCAAAATAGAGTGAAGTCAAACCGCTCTCGTCTCTCTCCCACCTACCCGGCCGGCCTGTAATATCCCATAGCACTGCCTCAATGATAGGTTCATCCGAATCAACAAAAAACAAACCTGTTGAGGGATTGGGGTAAACGATGACTTCAGAGGATGCCAGTTCAGGTACTGAAACAGGATCAAAATCTTCAATGACATCCTCATTCTCGGTGGTGCCATTTAGGTTGGTTCGTACTATAAAGACATCTCTTGAACCCTGCCCAAATGACAATGCATAGCCGACCAGCAAGTAACCATCATCAAGAACCTGCAATCCGAGACCCTCGTCGTCGGATACGCCACCAAAGGTTCTACCAAGGTCAAATTCGCCATCTGCAAAACTGCGCAGCAAAAACATATCTCTTCCTCCGGCACCGGTGGTTTCGGTGTAACCAATGGTTAAAAACCTGCCGTCTCCTAACTGTTTGTGCCGATAGCTCTCCTGATTGTCAATTTGCCCCCAGTTCTTAAACCATTCCTCGGAGCCGGAAGCATCCACTTTTAGGTGCCATGCCTCATTGAATTCCTGAAAACTCCTCGTCATCCCCACCATTGAAAAACCACCATCGTTGGTAACAATCACATCGCGAAGCTCATCCGAGCCTTCTCCGCCGTATGTTTGCACCCACAGCAGATTTCCACTCTCGTCGTAACGCGCCAAAAAACCGTCGGTTTCTCCATTGTCTGCCATGAGCGAACCTGTCATGGCAAATCCTCCACCCGGCACAACGGTAGAAGCCCAACCATCGTGAAGTCCAGAACCTCCCAGCGTTTGTTCCCAAATAATCTCGCCGTCCGAGTCGCACAAAATAATCCAGGCATTTCCACCGGGCTCGCCTGAGCTAAAAGTCTGACCTGTAAGCAGCATATTGCCATTTTCAAGCAACTTTATGTCGCTGAAAAAATCCCAATCGGAACCACCAAAGGTTTTTCGCCATTGCTCGGTTCCCTGAGCATCTGTGCGAACCAAAAGTGCATCGTAGCCTCCCACGGCATCTACGTTGGTGAACCCCACAATCAGCAAATCGCCATCTTCATCCACCTGCATGTCAAGCGCTCTGAAAATACCGCCTTCGCCAATGAGGGCAGACCAGGTTCGATTACCCAATGCATCCGTTTCAAAAAGATAGATACTTGAGGCATCTACACCAAAACTACCGGTTGATGCGGCTACTACAAATCGGTTTTGATCAATAACCCGAATAGCTACACCGGTATCGTCCAATTCGCCGCCATAGGTTCTGCGCCAGGTAATTTGCGCTTCGGTAGGAATGCTTAACAAGAAAAGGCACAGCACCGCAATGAAACACAACTTTGATTTGCTTGAAAGTATTGAAACCCGTTTCATAGCAGTGGCAATTTCTTTTTTGTCTTCTTCAAAGGGCTTCAAATATAACCTTTCACCTACAGCCAAAAAACTCTTGCTTTACAAATGCTTCCATTGCTACCACCGCTGCCGTCGTCGTCCAACCTGCTCGTTAAAGTAGTAGCGCAAATCGAGGGTGAAATAGGTTCCATCAAGCGGGGTTTCAACACTGGCGTCCTGAAAAGAGCCGCGGAAATAATTAATCTTGGTGTCGGCAATGGGCCAGGCCGATTGATGATAGGTAACTCCAACGTAAAAAGTTCCGCTGTTCCGCGAGCGGTACTCTACACCTACGTTGGCGAGGGCCGCGCCACTCACTTTTCTGATGGCCGTAAAATTGTCGAAATAACGTGTGCCATTGGCAATGGAGCGCGCCATAAAATCCACCGATACACCCAACGAGGTGTTCATGTAAAAATCTTCGCCCAAGCGAATGTAAACCAGAGCCACCAGCGGTATTTCATAGCCGGTAAGGCCAAAATCAACCGATGATGTCACAGCCGAATCAACGTCGGTAACATCCACCTGATAAAAGCGCCGAACGTAGTTGATTCCCGTCTCAATAGCAAAACGTTGGGTGAAGTTCTTGCGTACAATCATTCCGAACGAATACCCGAATTGGGGATTGATGGCCACGCGCATAAACTCGTTGGCTTCGCCGGGTGTTCCGCTTACTTCAATCGTGGTGCGCTGCGGAACATTGGTAGGAATGAGCGGACGAAAATGCAGTCCCGCCATCCAAAAATTATAGTCGTTCACCTGCGCGTGCAGATTACCGACCATTGAGCAGGCCAGTGCCAATACCAAAAACCATATCCACTTAACCACTGATTCTCAACCGTTGTCCAACCCGCAAAGTACTGTTTCTGCGGATTCCGTTCAATTCACAAATTTCCTGAATGCTAACGCCGTATTGCTGGGCTATCTTATGCAAGTAGTCACCTTTCTCCACGCGGTGAATGGTCACATTGGTGGTGCGCCCTACATACCAATGCGGTGTTTTGTGTAGCACAAGGGTGTCACCCACCAGCGTTTGGGTGCGGAAGTCAATCAAATTCTCTGGGTTGACGGGCTCTCCGCGAAAGCGCACTTCAAAATGCAGGTGGCTTCCTGTTGAGCGACCGGAACTTCCTCCCAAACCAATTACATCACCGGCTTCGACGTAATCGCCTGCTTTTACCTTAAAACGGTGCAGGTGGGCGTAGAGCGTTTCCAGTCCGTTGTAATGCCTGATAACCACCACACGACCATATCCGCCATAAAAGCGGGCCACCCGAACCTGACCCGCAAAAGCAGCATGCACAGGATCCCACACTTCTAAATCCACGTCAATACCCGAGTGTCTTCTGCCATAGCGCCATCCAAAACGCGATGTAACTGGCCCGTTGTGTGGGTGGTAGTAATCGCAAAACCACAGGGTGTCGCGCAGTTTGAGGTAAAACCCGGTGTCAGGATTGGTGTGGTTGAGCTTGTAGGGATGAGGAACTTCCTCATTCCAATTGCCATACAACTGCTGCGCGGGGTGTGGCGAACCATGGGGGACTTCGGCGGCAAAAATGGAGTGTCGGGCCCGCTGATTCTCCAGCATCGTGATGTACAGGTTGATTTCGTTGATTAGGGGATACGGCACTTCACTGAGGGTGAAGAGTGAATCAATGAGCGAAGTGACTTGCGCATTGGATAAGCTACCCGCAGTTTGAATGAGCCGCAGTTGGGCTACTCGCTCTGCATCAAAATCCTCAGCCATTAAAAGCGAATCAAGCTCAACGTTGTAGTCGCGATTGGGAAAAAAAGAGGGACGTTCAATCAGCAGGCTATCACCGTACATCACCACGGCCGAGGCTGTGTCTTTGCGCGTTTCATGTCCGGTCGGAAGTGGGTTTGAGCCGGCATGCATATGGCCTACCCACGAACAGAGTATAAAAATCAGCGCTTTTTTCAACCTCGTTCCTGATTATTAGATGCACGAAAGTAATCAACGGGAACGGTTTTCAATATGTATGCTTGTGGCCATTATTCAAAGGCTGTTGTGGATTTAACCCGCTTTGATGGCTCCGATAATGGCCAGAATGATAACCACAAGCGTGAATATCAGCACAAAATTGCGGAAATACGCATTGGGGATAAACCTGCTTCGGTGTTTTCCGATGGCTTGATAGTTGAGCGAATCTGCCGCCTTGAAATCCACCTTTCGCACCCCGAAAAGATGTCGCTGCCGGCCTTCGTCTTCCTGGTCGCGCTCGTAGTGTATGCCGTTGGTAGCGAGGAGAATTTCAAAATCGTCGGCCACGTCTTTGTTGCCGTAAAAGAACACCACATAGGCCGGGTTGGTGGGGTGGTCGCGGTGATTGGTAAGGTTCAGCAGCGCCATTTCACGTCAGGATTCTTTCCAGTTGGTAACATACTCAAGCGGTTTGCGGTGGCTTTTGGGCCAGTCTACAGCGGGATAGCCCAGATAGATATAACCCAATGCCTGATCGTCCGGAGCATCCAGACCGAGCATTTTTTTGGAATCCTCACTGAAAGCAAAACCGCCTGAACTCCAATAAGAACCTACACCATACGCGGCTGCGTGCAGCATCATGTTTTGCACTCCGCAGGCTACGGCCATTACTTCTTCAATTTCCGGAATTTTACCTGATTCCTGCCTCTTCATGCCCACGCCTATAATCACCGAGGTAGCCTCTGCGCGAGTGGCGTAGCGATTTACCTTGTGCTCAGAAAAGCGGTCTTCGGGGGTGTTGGCACGGTAATAAGCCTGCTGGGCCTCAGCCACGCGCTTGGTTTCGTTTCCCATAAATACGGTAAAGCGCCATGGCTCTGTTTTGCCGTGGGTGGGCGCCCATGTTGCCGAGCGCAGAATGTTCTCCACAATTTCGCGGGCTACCTTTCGGGATGAGTATTGTTCGGGGTAAATGGTGCGCCGGTCTTTAATCAGGTCGGCAATTTCACTCAGATTGTACCTCATGTTAGTCTTTTTTCCACTTGATACTACAACCCATACTGGGTTCTTGTTGCCAATCGATGATTTCTCCGCGAAGCACCGCATCCAAAGCCCGACGCATATCGGCTCCACTGAGCGGAATATCATTGCCCGGCGTAGAGCCATCCAGCCTTCCGCGGTACACGCAGCGACCTGAAGCATCGAACAGGTTAAAATCCGGTGTACAGGCGGCTTCGTAGGCGCGCGC
>SKUL01000164.1 GCA_007129985.1 Flavobacteriales bacterium | reverse complement strand
TGATCCTGATTCCCATTCCTTGAGAATCTTAACAATCTGAGCTGGGGTAAACTTGCTTCTTTTCATACGACAGTCAAAGTTATTTGATTTTTGGACTGTCCAGTTTTTGGGGAAGCTTACAGCCACACCTAATACCCAGAGGTGCTAAATGCTCACAAATTTTCAATAAAGCCTCACCCCCTAAACAGCTGCGTACAAGATCAAACAAATAACCATTCGTCTGATATAGAGGAATTATACAATAATTAAGAAGCAAAATGTAAGAATTCAAACGTTTAAACTTCTGTACTTTGAGCAGTAATAATTCTGTTACCCTAAAACCCCAAAGTCATGAACGAAAAAAAGAATGATCCACTCAAGGACAAAAAGAGTCCTAAAAAGGAAACCCACGATGCATCGCAGCGCGGTTCGGGGCCTGCCAGCAAAACGCATACTGCCGAATCCAAAAAGGAGCAGGAGCGTAAACAGGCCAAGAGTAGCTCATCCGGCATCAAGCGATAATTGCTGAACCCAAAATATGAAATGGCTCTGGCCAATTTCATATTTGGCAGGGAGAATCAATCTTTTTCAGTGTTGCTAAGCGACAAAGATAAAGTGATTCTCCCTTCCTGTCGGCACCCGGGTGATTTGAAGGTTTGCCCTCTTCCTATTGCATAATTTGGACCGAAGTCTAATGTAAAGAGCGCGGTGTTCAATCACCGCGCTTTTTTATAGCAACAAGGGCTACCAGGAAGTATTCTACATACCTCTATGTTTTAATCCGCGAAAGAAAAAATGTAAAAAATCAATGAAATTTTGTAACAAAGAATCAATAACTTTACTACACCTTTGATATGATATTTAGGCACAGTAATAAAATCGCGGTATATGATACGCATTTACAAGATAGACTCAAAATTGAAAGCCGTTCTGTTTTTACAGTTTCATATAGAAAAGTGTAAGATTATTGAAGTAGTAGTGCCACCGATAATTGCGTGCAACGAAAATGTATTAATACCTTTCCGACACATTGGTATTAATCTGGAGAACAAGATAGAATTAACGCATCTCATGATTTACCCTACTAAAAAACAAGTCGCCAAGGAGGATGAACCAAGTCATTGCGGTTAGTAATAGGATAGCTGGTACGTTTAGCCGGTTCACATGGAGAGCCAACCACTCTCGCCGGGCTTGTGCCTTCTCTGTCTGATAGTGCCCCCGTGGTTAGTTTGCTTTGAAGTTTAACCTTTGCTTTTCTCTGCTGAACGGAAGATAATAATCAATTTGCTATCTCTCTTGGCTGAACATTAAATTACCCGCAAAGGTGCTCCAACGATCGGTGCATTTAACGAAAAACGATTCATTCACAATTTTAATCAATACCAGTATAAAACTAAAACCAAAAATCATGAAAAATTTAATGTCATTAGTGTATGTTTCTCTCATAGGAACAAGTTTAGTCGCACAGATTGAAATACTCGGGCACCATGTTCAAAGTGACTCCGAACGATTTTACAGTACAAACGATCTGGCTCAAATCGAGATGAGGGATGGCTTTATCGTAGAAGATGGAAAAATGCTCATAATAGAGAACCGAACAGCCATCTCTCTGAAGCGTGAAAGAACGCTCGAAAATGGCACTGTGGTTTCAGTTGATGGCAACTACACCGTGAAAGGTGAGAAACCAGTTATGTTGAAAGATGATGAACATCTTGACATGGACGGAGTAGTTTCGAAACGCTATAGCCGAATTGAACCAAAGGAAAAGTGATATAGTTACAAATTCAAGGGTTTTCCAATCATCTTAAAAGCAATCTGTAACGAAAAAGAACAAGGAGCACTCAGAATATCAAAGCGTGACAAGCATTCATTCATTTGGCAACTCATGCATTGCTTTTAGTGCCCCTTTTTTAGGCCATAATCAATACTCGTTGTTAAGCTTTAAACCTAAATTAGAGAAAGATTTGATCTGAAGTTACGAGATTCCAGAAGTGTCCCATATATGATATACAATCGTTTCACTATTTAATTCCACGTCTTATGACTATTTACGTCAAACATATGGTGTCCAATCGTTGCAAACAGCGGGTTATGTCTGAACTTGAACAGCTTGACATAACAGGAAGTAGCATCGAACTCGGTAAGGTAGAATTATCACAACCTTTGAGCAATGACCAACTAGAGGCTTTACGATTTAACCTTGCAGCGTATGGCCTGAAAGTGATGCCTGACCGGAAAGTTGAACTTGTCAAAAAAATAAAACTGGTTATAAAGTCCATGCTTGCCGACTCCGAGAATGAAGTGACTGTAAATCATTCAGAATACATCAGCGGTAAACTAAAGGTTCAATACGCATCTCTTGCCCGGGTATTTGTTGAAACAAAAGGCTTGACCATTAAACAATACATTATCAAATGTAGGATTAAGTTCGCTAAAGAGCTGATACGAGAAAAAACTTATACACTCTCTCAAATTGCATACCGCCTCAACTATAGCAATATTGGTCATCTGTCTAATCAGTTTAAAAAATTAACCGGTATTTCACCGAGTTTTTTTAAGCAGAGAACGAGGCTTAATAATGACAACTTGATCAGTCAAGAAAACGCAAATTCGAAAATAACCATTAAACAACGTAAAACATGAGTAATCTCCTCTATATTATCGCAGTATTGTTAGTCATAGTATGGGCTGTCGGATATCTGGGCTACAGTGCTGGCGGCCTCATACATGTTCTCCTAGTAATAGCGGTTATTGCTGTTCTATTCAGGATAATTCAGGGCAATAAACCCATATAAATACTACACATTAATAAACAATAAATTCACAATGAAGAATTCAAAAAGTGCTGTAAAGCAATCCAAAAACATCGGTTTAGTATTGGGTTCAATGCTTGTTGGAGCAGTTGCAGGGAGTGTTGTTACTCTTTTTTTAGCTCCCAGAAAAGGCAAGGACCTACGGAATGAAGTTTCGAATAAAGCAGATGAAATCAAGGATTTGGTTAAATCCAGATACAACAAGCTCTTCAATAACCTAAAACAGGATATCGAGGAAGAAAAGGAAATTGTAAAAGTTCAGGTTAAAGATGTAAAAGAGAATTCCAAGGATTTTGTAAGTGCAATATGAGTTACGTTCCGCATAAATCATGATGAACTGGGGGATGTGATAGTCCCCCTTTTTTTAATCATTCAGCAAGGTCAGAATTTTCAGAACCAGAACATTGCATGAGAATTGACCACAAACACTATTTTACATTCTTACTCAGCTAAGTGGTCTTTTTACAAACCTGTTTAAAAAGTAATTACAACTTCATCTCGCCACAGGATATGATCTTTCAAGTAAAAAAACAGACGCATACAAACCAAAGAACAACCTGGTTTTTGAAATCGGCGTCAGAAATATCGCAGGCTTCGTGGTTTCAGCAATGAAGCACAGGCTGTACGAGTAGCTCATTTCCGTTAAGGTGCTGGGCGGTTCCTCGCGTCTACCCCCTCAATCCACCACCCACAAACGCTGTACGCTTTCTTCGTAATCGGTTGTGAGCTTGATGAGATAGGCGCCCGAAGTGAGTCTGTTTGCGAGATTGATGGTGTAGTATTGCATACCGGCGTCGTTGTGTCCGAGTTTCACCGTATCTACCAGTTGACCGGAAATAGTATGGATGGTGGCCACCACATTTGAGGGTCTTAGCAGGTTGAATTCCAGCAAAAATTTACCGTTGTTCGGATTGGGGTAGAGCAAGGTTTTGAGGGTTCCCGTGCTGTGCGGGTTGAGCTGATGCGTAACCGTGCTTTTTATCAGATGCACTTTGAAAATCTCGCTGCTGGCTGTACTCTGCGTGCCGTCGTTCACGAAGAAAATGTTGGGAGCACTGCTGCTGATACCACCGTAGATGTATCCCAACACAATGGTGTCACCCTCCAGCTCATTCAGCTTGATTACATTGTTGGGATACCTGGGCAGCGATTCATTCACGATAAACTCTGACCCCGCTCCCAGTAAGTCGGGCATTTCAATGGGCAGTTTGTACTCTGCCATGCTGCCGTCTGCGCTTCGGGTAACCCGTGCAATAGTTCGCACAAAAGGCACGTCATCGTCCTGAATAAGCACCCCGCCCTCATCGTAAAACTGCGCAATTCCGCCGAAAAACAGCGTATGCATCTCATTGGCCTCGGCGTCGTAAAGGGGAATGTTGGCGCAGTGATAGTGGTTGTAGTACTGCGTAAAATCGTCGTTTACCATGTAGCCACTGGTTGTGATATCCACACTGTTGAGAAAAGGCAGGTCCAGGTTGTGCTGAAACACGCCCGAAAACGCCGTAAGTCCTTCCTGCCCGTTGGGGAAAATCTGCGGGGTTACGTTGAAGTCGCGGCGGTGCAGGTTGTCGGCATCTTCAAAAGGCTCAAGGAAATTCACCGAAAAAGTGTCGCCCTGCCAGTTCACCGTAAAGCGCCGCACAGCATTGGTGTACTCCTGCACAAAACCGGGTCCGAAATTGGGGCCTTGTGGATTGTATCGTCCCATAAACTTGTTTCCCCCAACAAGGTAAAACACATCGCCGAGCTTTTTCAGGTGCCCACCCGCAACGAGAAAATCCTCGTGGGCAAGCGATTGAAAATGCGGATTTAGTTCCTCCTCGTTCATCACAGCCGCAATGACTCCTGGAAGGTGGATGGCGGTTATCAGGTTGAAAGTGATGTGGTCATTGGCAATGTCGCTCCTTCCATATCCGCCGGTGACGTAAAGATAATCATCACTTTGGTAAAACTGCATGTTGGTAGAACGGAGTTGCTCGGCCAAACCCGCCGGCAATGCGGTAATAAGCTGACTCCATACCTGCTCGTTTACAGGGTCAATCACAAATACCTGGTTGTTGTTACCTGCAAGGTCGAACGCAGCTCATGGTTGACGGCGGTGCAAACCATCCAATCGCCCTCCCACCACCAGCCACTTGCCATCGTGTTGCCCCACGGAAAAGGACTGAAGTCCGCCCAGTTGATTTATCTGAACTTCTTCGAGGGCAATGTCGAAAGATACCTGCTGAGCGGACCCGTTAAACGCACTGGCGCTGAGCACCAAAAAGAATGCTGTTGCAACGCGGCGGCGAACACCAAAGAGGAAAGAGCTTGTAAACATAACCTGAATTTAAACCCAAAAATAAACCCGCGAACCTGAGCCGTATGTCGCTTTGGTTACACACCCGTGTTGGGTGCATGCCGGTCAATTTCAACCAACACCTTCTCTCAGCGCTTCCCCATAATTCCGTAACTTCGAACGCTGAATATTTACCATACGATGCCTTTAACAACCCATCACCCCATTCCGGATTTTCGCCTTACGCCCCGCGTGGATAAAGTAGGCGTGGAAGAACGCGCACAGCGTTTCCAAACGCGCAGCATAAAAAATGAAGCCAAACTGCAGGGCCTCAAAATGACGCTGAGCATGATTGACCTCACCACCCTCGAAGGGCAAGACACCCCCGGAAAGGTGCGCCAACTGTGCTACAAGGCGCAGCACCTGCACGATGCACTGCCCGGACTGCCTACCGTGGCGGCGGTTTGCGTCTATCCCAGCATGGTGGATGTGGCCAAAAAATCCCTCGGAAAATCGGGCATCAAGGTGGCCTCGGTGGCTACGGCTTTTCCTTCGGGACAGTCGTCGCAAGAAATTAAACTGGCCGACACCAAAATGGCCGTGGATGCAGGGGCCGACGAGATAGACATGGTCATATCGCGCGGCAAAATGCTGGCCGGGGATTACAACTTTGTGTTCGACGAAATCGCTGCCATCAAGGAAGCATGTGGTAAAGCGCGACTCAAGGTGATTCTCGAAACCGGCGAGCTGAGCACCTACGACACCGTGCGCCGCGCAAGTGACATCGCCATGTACGCCGGTGCCGACTTTATCAAAACCTCCACCGGAAAAATTCAGCCCGCGGCCACGCTGCCCATTACACTCGTGATGCTGCAGGCCATTCGCGATTACCACAAAAAAACCGGACAAATGGTGGGCATGAAACCCGCTGGTGGTATTTCCACTTCCAAACTCGCTCTGCACTACCTCATTATGGTGAAGGAAACGCTGGGCGACGACTGGCTGACCAATGAATGGTTTCGCTTTGGCGCCAGCAGCCTCGCCAACGACGTGCTGATGCAACTTATGAAACAGGAAACCGGATTTTACCAAAGTTCAGACTACTTCTCAATCGACTAAACCATGGCCAAAACCAAACCCAGCTGGGACCTCGCTCCCGCCCCCGAAAGCGCCGACCACGTTGAAATCAAAAAGGAATACGGCCTCTTTATCAACGGCCGGTTTACAAAAGCCAAATCGGGTAAAACCTTCGATACCATCAACCCCGCCAACGAGCAGAAACTGGCCTCGGTAGCCGAAGCCGGTGATGCCGACGTGGACGCCGCCGTGAAAGCCGCGCGCAACGC
>SKUL01000071.1 GCA_007129985.1 Flavobacteriales bacterium | reverse complement strand
GGGATGAAAACAAGGGTGCATGGATTACCGTTGTAGTTGGCAGTTCACTTATTGTCAGTCAGATTGGTTCACATTTGCACGACCTGAAAAATCCCGAATAACTCCTTTCCTACAAAACTTCGGCTATGCTCATCAACATTCACCCCGATAATCCCGACCCCAAACGCATTGACCAGGTAGTGGATGTGCTTCGCAAAGGGGGAGTAATCATCTACCCTACCGATACCGTGTACACCATTGGCTGCGATTTGATGAACATCAAAGCGCTCGAAAAAGTGGCGCGCATCAAAAACATCAAGCTCGAAAAAGCCAATTTCTCGGTGATTTGTTACGACCTCAGTCAGCTTTCGGAGTACACCAAGCCCATTGACAACAACGTTTTTAAGTTGATGAAAAAAGCGCTACCCGGCGCTTACACCTTTATTCTGAATGCCAGCGGTCAGGTTCCGAAAATCTTTCAGAGCAAAAAGAAAACCGTGGGAATCCGGGTGCCTGACAACAACATTCCGCGGGAGATTGTGCGCGTGCTGGGTAACCCCATTATCTCAACCTCTGTGCACGACGATGACGAAATTCTGGAGTACACCACCGACCCCGAATTGATTCACGAGAAATACAGCAACCAGGTTGACCTTGTTATCAGTGGCGGCTTCGGAAATCTGCATGCGTCCACCATTTTCGACTGTACGTCGGGTTCTATTGAATTGGTGCGGGAAGGAATTGGTTCGCTCGATGTGTTGGGCTAAGCCCTGCCCCGTTAGAGAACCGGAACGACTTCAAACATGCTGGGCCACAACTTTCCGGTAACCAAAAAGGTTCGGGTGTCCGGGCGGTAGGCAATACCATTCATCACGTCCACGCGATGTTGCACCTTCCGCTTATCGAGTATTCCGGCCAGATTCCAATAGGCCATCACTGCCCCGGATTCCAAATCAATCACGGCAATGCGCTCATCATCGAGCATGTTGGCGTAAATCTTTCCATCCACGTATTCCAGTTCGTTGAGGCGAATCACATCGCCCTGATGGTCAAATACCCGAATTTGCTTTTCTACAGACCAATCTTCGGGACGCAGAAAATACAAATCTGCTGAGCCGTCCGAAAAAACGAAGCTCTCACCGGTCCATGCCAGACCCCAACCTTCACCGTTTCCAAAATCAAAACCAAATCGGCGCTGCTGATTGAGTGTTGCGAGGTCGTACACAAAAACGGTTCGTTCGCGCCATGTGAGTTGAAACAATTCATCGCCTGCAAGTGCCAGTCCTTCTGCGAAAAATTCAGCATCGAGGGGCTTTCTCAACAGCACTTCTCCGGTTTCCAGCGCTACTTTTCGCACATCTGATTTTCCGTATTGGCCCGCGCTTTCGAACAACACTCCCTCATGGTAAACCAGTCCCTGCGTGTAGGATTTGATGTCGTGGGGATAGGTATCAATCAAACGGTAACTCCACACAGGCGGAGCTTCGGGCAACACCACCCGCACAGAGGCCGAACCGCGGAGCAAGGTACTGTCGGCCATCATCACTTCGGCTTTCAATCCGTGTTGCCCCCCTCCCATCTCCTGGGTAGCAATTCCAAAAGTATAGTCGTCGCGCTGAATCATGGGCACACGCCCACGGGTAGATTGAAGGCTTGTTCTCACCGCTTGCTCAGGGTCATCCACTTCGAGGGTCACCCACAGGGTATCACCAAAAGGCACGCGCGATTTTTCCACATCCACAAACTGGATTCGCACATTCCTGGCCGAAGGTGCCGCCACACCACGTGCGGGTTTGCGCTCCTCTTTGCAGGAGAGCAGAAAAACGAGCAGAATAAAACCGAGAAATCTGAAACGCACCGCGCTAATTTTGGGGCAAATTAAGCGATAAAAACGCTTTGCCGAGAAACTGTATGATATGTGAAGCAATCAAGGCGTGCTCACCGTGCTCTTGTGCGGCGAGGTCGCCCGCTCTACCATGAAGGAATACTCCGATAACCGCAGCTTCGCGGGCGGCATAGCCCTGTGCCCGAAGTGAGGCAATGATTCCTGTCAGGGTATCTCCGCTGCCGGCAGTTGCCATTCCAGAGTTGCCGGTGGTATTGAAAAATACTTCACCTTTCGGAGTGGCGGTAGCGGTGTTGGCGCCCTTCAGCACTACGTACACTTTGTTTTTGGTTGCAAATTCGCGCAGAACTTGCAGGCGCTCGTAGTTGGTGCTCCAATCTCCTGCCAAACGACGAAACTCACCGGGGTGCGGAGTGAGAATGGTGTGCTCAGGAAGGGTTTTCAGCCAGTCTTTGTTTTCAGCGATAATGTTCAGCGCATCTGCGTCGAGCACCAGAGCCGTATCGCATTGTGCCAATGCTGCCTTAAGCCACTTTGCCGTTTCTTTTTCAGTGCCCATGCCCGGACCGATGGCCCACGCGCCCATCTCTTTGGGTGGAAACTTTTCTCCGGAAATGACATGACCACTGATGGGCTTTACCATCACCTCCGGTGCCGAAGTTTGCAGAACCTGCACACCAACGTCGGGCACAAAGGCCGTTACCAAACCGGCACCTGCCTGCAAAGCTGAGCGCGAGCAGAGTACCGCAGCGCCCATCATTCCATAAGAACCCGCTGCAACTGCCACATGGCCAAAAGTGCCTTTGTGGCCAAATCGCTCCCGGGAGCGTATTCGTTGTCGCACCCACTCATCCGACACGCAGAAATAAGGTGTTTCAATACTGTCGGTGAAATCTCGGTGGAGGCCGATGTCGAGCACCTCAACCTTGCCACAAAACCGGGCCGTATCGCCCAACAAAAAGGCGAGTTTGGGAAACTGAAACGTGAGCACATGATGCGCATGAACAACGCCATCGTGGTCGTTTTCGCGGTTGTCTTCTGCAAACAATCCCGAGGGCATGTCAATGGACACTACCCGTGCACCCGAAGCGTTGATTTTCTGGATGGCTGCTCTTGCCAGCCCTTCGGCCGGCCGGGTGAGACCCGTTCCGAAAAGTGCGTCAATGACAAGTGCTCCGGATGGTATTTCGGCAATGTCGTCGGCAGAGTTTGCAATCTCAATCGGTACTTTGGTCTTTTTGAGTTTGGCGAGATTGGCTGCAAAATCGTCGGAGTACTTTTTCGAAAACTCCACGATGACTACTTTCACTTCGTAGCCGTTGCGGCTCAATAGTCGGGCGATAACCAAGCCATCACCCCCGTTGTTACCCACTCCGCAGATGACGTAGAAAACGTAATCGCGCTCATCGAGCTGGGGTGAAAAGAGTTTTGGAGCGCGGTCGTAAATCCATTGAAAGCAATCGTTTGCAGCGCGCTCCATCAGGTCAATGGAAGCAATGGGCTCGTGCTTGATGGTGTAGGCGTCGGCCTCGCGTATCTGTTGTGCTGAGAGGACTTTCATTTTATTGCTGATTCCTCATCCATGCAACGCTCAAAATCAGAAATGGAAGTTGAGCAGGATGCTCCCGCGTGTATTGTCAGTATCAATGCCAATGGTTGAACCACCACCCAATTCGCTGGTGCGGGTAACAAGTGTTTCAGCCCCGCCGCCGGTAGGAATGGTCCATGCTTCGGTTTCGAGGGTGCCTTTACCGCGCAATGCTACCATGGCGCCAAGGCCGAGTTCTATACCCAGCGAAACCTTTGGGAAGATGAACATTTCTGCGCCGACAAATGCGCGGGCTCCGAGGCGAAACTGGGTTCCGAGGCGATAATCCGTTACGTATGCGTTGTTGTCGGTGAAGTTGGTCATGGTCGATGCTTCGGGGTTCTGAAACACGAGTTCAAACTCTGTTCTGTCAGGTGCCTGATTATCGGCCTGAATGGCGTTTCCGTAGCGGAAACTGTGCCGCTCACTTGCGAGGCCTATTCCACCCTCCACGCCGTAATAACCCTGAATACGGGTTGAGCCTTTTCGTTTTTCGATACCGTAGGAGAAGTAGATATTGGTAAGCATCCGGTTGTAGGAATCCCTCACGTTGTTGTCCGTAGCGGTGGGAGAAAACTCCGGTTGAAATCCGTTCCAGGTGTCCGACATTAAACCTAATCGCACTCCTACGCGGGTTGCGAGGTCGTGTCGGCGAAACATTTTTAGCCGAATGGCCAGTTCAGGGTCTATAAATGCTACGCTGGGCGATTGATTTCCGTTGGCGGAGAAAATGTTGCCTACGAAAAACAGGAATGGAGCAGCGTCTATGCTTATTGCGTATTCTCCGGCTTCGGGCAGAAAAGGCTCTCCCTTTTTGGACATGGGCTGAGCGTGTGCTGAAAGGATAAAAGAAGCAAGCAGTACTGTTAAAACGAATGGCCTCATGAGGTTGGAATTTGCTTTGTAATACGCTGGAATGGGCACAAAATTGCTCAATTGTTATTTACTTCTTCATGTTGAACACGTAGAAATCGTTTGCAGAGCCCTCGTTGTCTTGCAATCCCTGAATACTGAATACTGCATAAGCTTCCGGCTCGTCGGAGTATTTTGTGATGATGCGGTCGTTGAGTTGTATGTTGCTGATGATATCCTGTTTTACACCATTCGTGTAGTTCGATTTTGCCGATGCGAAAGTTGCGTTTGCGTAGTCGAACCCTCCGGCATCGAAGCGAACAAATTTGAGACCTGAGGGACTGCGCCACCTTCGCGACAGCACTCCGTCATTAACCTGCGGATAATCCATGATGTCAATAAGGCTGGAATCGGTTTGAGCGGTGACGGCTATTCCGGTTCCTGAGGCAATATTAAAACCGCGCAACTTATCGTCACCCGCGTAGAAACTAAAAAGTTCATGGCCTGTGCTCTCCGTTAAAAGTGCGGCTCCTTGCACCACGCAGCGCCTGGGGATGGAAACAGTGCGGTCTTCCGTATCAGTGAGGGTAAAGACGAAATAAATCTGATTAACTCCACTGGTTGGAACGGTGTATGGGTATGGGATGGTAATGTCTTTACCGGAGATGGTAGTGTCGAGGAGCGTTTGGGTAACAGTATTGTTAAAATTCTGGGTAATACGGAGATGCTTTACACCGGATTCGGCCATTGCTCTGATTGAAAACTCGAATAATTGCCCTGGCTGTCTACTAAACTGTGTATCACGGGGAGTTATGAAAAGCAGGGGGCCTTCATTTTCCTTATTACAACTCGCAAAGGACAGAACGAAGGTGATGCCAACTAAAACAAGGATAACAAGTCTATGCATTACTTTGATTGTTTGGGTACCGAAAGTAGTCTAAAAACAAAAACACCCGCCGAAGTGGCGGGTGTTTTTATCAAGAGTGTTCTGTTCGTGGTTATCGTGTTTTGATGCGATAAGCTTTGGCACGAACTGTAAGTGTTTCCTGACGTCCCATGAACATTTGGTCAATGGTTGTTTCGTAAGAAACGGGCAGCACAAAGTCCGCGTCGGGTTTAGACATGAGTGCATCGTACAATGCGTTGTTCCAACCACGGGTTGCAGGCACGCCCTGCCCACTTCCAAGGCCGCTGTTGGCCAAAATTCCAGCGGTGTAACGACGTCCACCGTAAGGAATGATGAGGAAATAAGACTGGGTAGTTTTACCAATCACGTCGCCAATGTACTCCAGGTCATCCATATTAAAGTTGACCGTGGTAAGAATTGGGCTTATCGGAGTTGCTTTCTGCCGAACTGTACAAGATGTAGCCACCAGCACAATCAGAGAGAGCAACGTCAATATTCTGAAGTTTTTCATTAGTCTCTGGTTTTAAATGAGGTTAACATCCTGAATTATCGGGTAAAGTAGAACTGAAAAGTAAGTCGTACGTTTTGGTTGGTGTCCATGTTGAAGTTACGACGGCTCAAGTCGCTGAAGTTCACACCCGGCATGTCGTCAGTGGTGTAGTACTCTACAGCGTATGAGTTTTGGTTGTCAGCATTTTGAATATCCAATTCCTCGGTAACTTTAGTTCGTCCACCAATCAACCACTTAAGCGACAGTCCGTACTCAATACCCACTGAGATGGGAAGCTGAGCGATGAAGGTGTTCCATCCAACAACCCAACCCAAACCAATAACCGTAGAATTGGTTTGCTCAGTAAGGAGGTCTCTGGTTGTGATGTCATCTACGGTTCCATCAATCACATTGTACTGACGCTCCAATGTATTTCGCATTTTATTGAAACCCAATAAAAGGTCTGCACCAGTGTACACATCAAAAATATTTGAATTAGAGAAGTGGTGCTCAAAACCAAGTGCGAGAACGTATGAACGATCTTGGTTTATGTTCGTAACGTTAGAGATTGCACCATCGGCCAAAGTGTTACCTGACGGCTCGTCGTTCAAAACGTCTCCACTCATGCGATCATTGTTAGCGTATAGACGCACACCGGCACGAAGTACGAAGTTGTCAGTGTGGTAGTACTTAAAGGTAAGAAGATCACCAGATCCGAGCATGTTACCATCGAATAATCCGGCTTGCGTTCCGTCGTTGGCGTTGAGGC